>DATFCB010000312.1:0-2171 GCA_035253525.1 Pyrinomonadaceae bacterium
ACGGCCGAGCCTGACGATCAATTACGGCGTACGCTGGTCTACCTCCACGCCCGTCTACGAAAGAAACGGCCTACAGGTCAGGCCCACGCAGAGCCTCGGCGAATACTTCCGCCGGCGCGTCGAGGGCTCCGACCAGGGCACGCCGTTCACCGACCCCATCACCTTCGATCTGGGGGGCAAGGCGAACAACGCGCCCGGCTTCTACGAGCAGGACTGGAACAACTTCGCGCCCTCCGTGTCGTTCGCCTGGTCGCCGGACCTCGGCGACAACTGGTTCGGGCGGCTCGTCGGCCGCAAGGGGCAGTCTGTGCTGCGCGGCGGCTTCCGCATGACCTACGACCGCGTCGGCAGCCAGTTGGCCGTCAACTTCGACTTGAACAGCCTGGCCGGTTTCACCTCCGCACAGAACATCAACGCCAACACGTTCGACATCTGCTGCGGCGCGCTCGGGCCGCTCTTCACGGGCTTCAACCCGGACGTTCGCGCGCTGCCGTTCCCCGGCTCATCGGGCTTCCAGACGAACCTGACCTTCCCGCTGACCGTCGCGGCCGACGAGGACCAGCGCATAGAGGTCTCGCTCGACGACACGATCACGACGCCCTACAACTACAGCGTCAACCTCTCCTACGGCCGCGAGATGGGCAAGGGTTTCGCCTTCGAGGCCAGCTACGTCGGGCGCTTCGCGCGCAACCTCCTGGCCCAGCGCGACATCATGCAGCTCAACAATATCCGCGACCCGCAGTCGGGGACGACCTTCTACGAGGCGATGAACATGCTGATTGATGCCCGCTACGCGAACGCGGCCATCACCTCAGTCCCGAACATCCCGTTCTTTAACAACCTGTTCCCGTTCATGCCCGATTACGCCGCCGTCTTCTTTGAAGACCCGTCGCTCAGCGGGCTGACGCCGACGCAGGCGGCCTACTTCTTCATCGCGCCCAGCGGCGGCGACATCAACGACTACACGTTCGTCCAGCTCGCCTGGGACGATAGCCCGAACTGCACAACGTGCCCGTTCGGCACCGGCCCGGCCCGCTTCAACAACGTGTTCTACCAGCCGCAGTTCGGCGCACTCTCGGCCTTCTCGTCCGTCGCCTATTCAAACTACAACGCCTTGCAGCTCTCGCTGCGCAAGCGCTTCAGCAATGATGTCGCCTTCGACTTCAACTACACGCTCTCGCATTCGCTCGACAACGCCTCGGGCCTGCAAAGCGCGTCCAACTACGGCACGGCGTTCATCGTCAACGCGCTCTTCCCGGACCAGAACTACGCCAGCTCTGACTTCGACGCGCGCCACATCATCAACGCCAATTGGCTGGTCGGCCTGCCCTTCGGCCGCGGCAAGCGCTTTCTGAACGGCTCGAACGGCCTGGTTGACGGGCTGTTCGGCGGCTGGCAGATGACCGGCATCTTCCGCTGGAACTCGGGCCTGCCCGTGCAGACGCCTTTCGACTGCTGCTTCTGGGCGACCAATTGGAACGTGCAGTCGAACGGGGTAAGGATCAATAACATTCAGTCCTCGCCGTCGAGGACTGGAAGCCCGAACCTGTTCAGGGATCCGGCGGCCGCATACCAGAGCTTCCGCAACGCGCGCGCCGGCGAGATCGGCGAGCGCAACGTCCTGCGCGGCGATCCCTACATCTCGCTCGACCTGGGGCTGACGAAGGATTTCAAGCTGCCCTGGGAGGGGCATAGCCTTCAATTCCGCTGGGAGGTCTTTAACGTGACGAACACCCAGCGCTTCGACGCCAACACCATCTCCGACCTCAGTCTCGGCACGGACCCTTTCCGCAACGGCGAGCCCGGGCCGGACTTCGGCCGGTTCACCTCGACGCAGGCACCGCTCAACGAGACCAAGGCGGGCCGCGTCATGCAGTTCGCGCTGCGCTACCAGTTCTAACGGCGCACGCGCTTTGACGAAAGAGCAGCGGGCCGAGGCCGTCCGAGCCTCGGCCCGCTTTTTTGCCCCGCCGCTTACGAAATTCTGCAATCTTTCCAAACTTTCGGATAAACGTGTCGGGCTTCTGCCGCGCGCGGGCCGGATTTGCTAGGTTATTCGAGCGCGCCGCCCGGAAAAGGTTCGTGGAACGTCAGGTGCCTGCCCTCTTCTGATGTCGCAATCTCAAGGGGGCCGTAGCTGTCACCGGGCTTTGCCCTCGCCTCTTACTCTC
>DATFCB010000313.1:0-2319 GCA_035253525.1 Pyrinomonadaceae bacterium
CAGATTGACGAAAGTTGAGCCGCGCCTCACGATGAATATTAGCGACTACCGCCGCGACTTCGCCGCGTACTCCTCGGCCGTCGAACTGGCACACTACCAGTACCGGGCCGGATTCGAAAAAGAACTCCACCTCGAACCCATTTATGAACGCTACGGCGACCTCTTCACGCTCGACGCGATAGACTCTTTGCGCCGCGCCTGGAAGGACACGCCCGCGCATCTTGAGACGGAGCGCGCCGGGCTTGTCCTGCTCACGGGCTCCGCGCGCGCGGGCTTTCTTGAGGCGCGAGGCCGTGAGCTGACGGACGAAATCTCGCGCTGCGAGGCGGCTGCGAGCGTCGAGTGGGCGGGCGAGCGCGTGCCCATCAACAACGTCCCCAGGATAATTTCGAACGAGCCGTCGGCCGCGCGCCGCCGCGAGCTGGCCGCGCGTTGGGTTGACGCCCAACGCTCCTGCAACGACCTGCGCGCGACGCTGATAGAGTCGTTCCACGAATCCGCGCTCGCGCTCGGCTTCGATTCCTACCGCGCTCTCTTCGGCGACATCATGGCGACAGACTTCGAGCGCTTAGCCTCCGCAGCCGACAAGTTTCTGGAGAGGACCGAAAGCCCCTACACGTCCGCGCTGCGCAGGGCCGCGGCGCGCGACCTGCCGGGCGTGGCTTTCGAAGACCTACAGCACGCGGACCAGTTTTACTTCCAGCGAGCGCCGCGCCTGGACCCGTTCTTCCCCGCGCAGGAGTTGATGGCGACCTATTCGGACGGCGTGCATGGTCTGGGCATACGCGTCGAGCGGCAGCAGAACATACACATTGACGCCGAGCCGCGCCCTTTCAAGAACCCGCGCGCGGCCTGCTTCCGCATCAACCCGCCCGACGACGTGCGCCTGCTGATCGCGCCCGTCGGCGGCGCTTACGACTACACCGTGCTCTTCCACGAGGCCGGGCACGCGCAGCACTTCGGCTGGTCCTCGCGCGACCTCTGCCAACGGCACCCAGAGTTCCTCTACGCGCCGGACCACGCGACCTCCGAGGGATACGCCTTCCTCTTCAGCCTTCTCTTCCAGGACGCCGCCTGGCTCGTCGAGCACCGCCACGTCGCGCCCGCGCGGGCGCGCGAGATCGTGCGCGCCCTGTCGCTCCAAACCTGTGCCAACATACGCCGCCGCTGCGCCTCCCTCTCTTACGAGATAGAACTGCACGGGGGCACGCGCCTTCACCACGAGCATTTGGCCCAAAGTTATTCGGACAAATTGACGCAGGCGACGCGCTTCCGGCGCAGCCCCGCCCTCTACCTCGTGGACGTTGACGACGGCTTTTACTCGGCAGCGTACCTGCGCGCCTGGGCCTTCGAGATTTGTCTGCGCGAGCACCTGCGCGTCCGGCACGGCCGTCGCTGGTGGGCGACGCGCGCGGCGGGCGACGAATTGATTGACCTCTGGAACACGTCCTCGCGCTATACTGTCGAAGAACTCGCCCGCCATGTAGGCTTTGGCGAGATCAGCTTCGAGCTATTGGCCGAACAACTAATCGCGGCGATGAAAGAGGACTGAACCAAAAGTGCGGCGCGTGCGCGTGCGCCTGAGGGCGCGGCGGGAGGAGTACGACATAACAATCGGGGCCGGCAATCTCGCGCGTCTGGGCGAGGCGGCCCGGCGCGCGCTGACACCACACGCGCGGCGCGCGTTTCTCATCTCCAACCAAAAAGTCTTCGACCTTTACGGCGGGCGCGCGCTCGCGAGTTTGCGCTCCGCAGGCTTCGCGACCGCAGTCCTGCTCATCGGCGATGGCGAGCGTTACAAATCGCTCGCCACGCTCGAACGCGCTCTTAATGCTTTCAACGAAGCGGGCCTTGAGCGCGGCGACGCCGTCGTGGCGCTGGGCGGCGGCGTGGTCGGCGACCTCGCGGGCTTCGCGGCCGCCGTTTACCTGCGCGGGCTCGCGTTCCTGCAAGTCCCCACCACATTATTGGCACAGGTTGACTCTTCCGTCGGCGGGAAGGTGGCCGTCAACACGATTGCGGGCAAGAACCTCGTCGGCGCTTTCCACCACCCGCGCGCCGTCCTGATAGACACGGACACGCTGCAAACCCTGCCCCGGCGCGAATTGACCGCCGGCTGGTGCGAGAGCGTCAAGCAGGGCGCGGCGGGCGACCGCTCCCTCTTCGACGAAACCTACGACTTTCTTCGAAACGGGCCGACAAGTGAGACGGCCTCCCGCTCTAAAAAACTGGCACAAATCATCGCGGCGCAGGTCGCCTTTAAGGCGTCAATCGTCGCCGGAGACGAGCGCGAGGATGTCTCGCGCACGGACAATCGTT
>DATFCB010000314.1:0-3712 GCA_035253525.1 Pyrinomonadaceae bacterium
GTCGGCCCAAATTTACTAACGTTTTCATCGCCCGCTCACTCCTACTGTCGCGGCCAGGCTACGGCCGCCGTGATGAATTGCGGCGCGAAAGCAACACAACTAAGGGATGAGGGCGGAGGGATGAGGGATGAAGTGAAAACCGTTGAATCAATAATCCAGTGAGTGGTTCACTCAATCCCTTTCATCACTCATCCCTCCGCCCTCATCCCTTGTTTTACCCCTTGTCACGCGTCAACTCTTTCCTTATCATCAATCTTAAATGGCAAGCAAACAGTCCACGACGGCGGACGCGCCGACCGAGCGGGTCTACCTGATAGACTCCATGTCGCATATCTTCCGCGCCTACTTCGCGCCGATGTCGGGGCGCGTTGACCCGCTGACCAATTCGCAGGGCCAGGTCACGCAGGCCGTCTTCATCTTCACCAGCATGCTGCGCAAGCTCTTGCAGGACGAGAAGCCGCACTACATCGCCGCCGTCTTCGAGTCGGGCGAGAAGACTTTCCGTCACGAGACTTTCACGGACTACAAAGCGCACCGCGCCGAGATGCCCGAAGACCTCTCTTCGCAACTCCCCTACATCATTCGCGTCTGCGAGGTCTACAATATCCCCATCCTGAACGCGCCGGGCTTCGAGGCCGACGACGTAATTGGCACACTCGCGATTCAGGCCGCCGAGCGCGGGCTTCAGGCCGTCATCGTCTCGAACGACAAGGACATGTGCCAGTTAGTGCGCGACCCGTCGATTATCTGCATGCGGCAGAACTCGCAGAACGTCAAGCGCAAGGAGCCCGTGCCGCCCGTCGAGTGGTGCGACGAGGCTTGGGTCGAGAACAAATTCGGCGTGCCTCCGTCGCAGATCATAGATTTGCTGGGCCTGATGGGCGACTCTGTTGACAACATCCCGGGCGCGCCCGGCATCGGCGCGAAGGGGGCCGTGCAACTCGTCAAACAGTTCGGCTCGATTGAGAACGCGCTTAAGAATTGGGAAGAGGTCAAGCACAAGACTTACCGCGAGTCGTTGAAGAATAACGCGGACATCATACGGCAGTCGCGCGAGCTGGCGACGATCAGGACGGATGTCAACGTCGAATTGGATTTGGACAAACTGCGCTCGCGCCCGCCCGACCGCGCCGCCGCTTATCAACTCTTCCGCGAGTTGGAATTCCAATCGTTGACGCGCGAGTTCTCCGACGCGGCGACAAGCATTGATGGTGCGGCGGCGGCGGCCCCGCTGCGCTACCGCATCATCCGCAAGCGCGCGGAACTCGACACGCTGGTGCGCGGGCTGTGGGAGGCGGAGCATTGGGGGTTCGCCGTCGCGGACTCGTCCCCTGTGGGCAGCGGTCAGCAGGCGAGCGCGCGCGACGCGGGGCCGCCCGCGGGCGTGGCAATCTCGACCGCCGCGGGCGCTTCCGTATACGTTGACCTGGAAAATTTTGAGGACGGCGCGGAGGCGGCCGTCGCGCCGCTCGGCGACGTGCTGGCGAACGGGCTACTCTCGAAATCGGTCCACGACCTTAAGCGCGCCGTCGCCCTGCTCGCTCCGCTCGGCATAGAGCCGGAAGGCGTCACCGATGACACGCTTCTGGCCGCGTACCTGCTGGACCCAATCCGCAGCAAGTACGAACTGGCGGACCTCGCGCGCGAGGCAGCGGGCGCGGTCGGCGCGGGCGATGCGCCCGAAGGCTGGACGGAATCGCAGTGGCGCGCGGCCGAGGCCGCGGACCTGACCGCACAGACCGCGCACGTGCTCCACGGCCGGCTGCTCGAACAGGGGCTCGAAGCGATCTATGGCGAGATAGAGCTGCCGCTCGCCCCGCTCCTCTACCGCATGGAGCGCGCGGGCCTGCGCGTTGACACCACAGTCCTCTCCGAGCTTTCTAAATACCTCGGCGCGGAGCTTGAGAAGCTGACGCAGAAAATCTACAAGGTCGCCGGGCGCGAGTTCAAAATCAATTCGCCCAAACAGGTCGGCGACGTGCTGGAAGAACTCAACATCAGCTCCGGGCGCAAGACCTCCACGGGCCGCGTCTCGACGAGCAAGGCCGTCCTCGAAGAACTGGCACAGTCCTACGAGCTGCCGCGCCTCATCATAGAGTATCGCGAGCTGGACAAGCTCAAGACTGTCTACACGGATTCGCTCCCCGAACAGATAGCCGAAGACGGACGCATACACGGCCAGCTCAACCAGACCGTGACGGCGACGGGAAGATTGTCGTCAAGTGAGCCGAACTTACAAAATATTCCGATTCGCACGGAGTTGGGCCGCCGCATCCGGCGCGCGTTTGTCGCCGAGAAAGGGAATAAACTTGTCTCGGCCGATTATTCACAGCTTGAGCTTCGCTTGCTCGCGCACGTCACGCATGACCCCGTGATGCTCGACGCGTTCCAGAAGAATGACGACATACACGAGCGCACGGCGCGGCTCGTCTTCGGCGCGAAGACGAAGGAGGAGTTGAAAGAGGCGCGGCGCTTCGCCAAGATCGTCAACTTCGCCATCGCCTACGCCATCGAGCCCTTCGGCCTCTCGCAGCGCGTCGGCATCTCGCGCAAGGAAGCGAAGAAGGTGATTGACGACTACTACGAGACTTACAAGGGCGTCCACCGCTTCATGGAGGAGGTCCCGGAAAAGGCGCGCGACCTCGGCTACGTCCGCTCCATCTATGGCCGCATACGCCCCATCCCAGGCATCAACGACCGCAATGGCAACATCCGCAACCGCGCCGAGCGCGAGGCCATCAACCACCCCATTCAAGGCTCCGCGAGCGACATCGTCAAGATCGCCATGCTTCACGTTGACGAGGCCATCAGGCGCGAGGGCTTGAAGGCGCGCATGCTGATGCAGGTGCACGACGAATTACTGATGGAAGCCCCGTCGGACGAGGCCGAGCGCGTCGCCGACATCCTCCGCCGCGAAATGGAATCAGCCGTCGAGCTGGACGTTCCACTCCTGGTCGAAGTCGGCATCGGCGACAACTGGATGGAGACGAAAGGATAGTGATAAGTGATGAGTGATAAGTGATAAGTTAAAACTCTTTCTTTTACTTATCGCTTATCACTCATCACTTATCACCGCTTTTATGAAGCCTGTGCCAGAACATCCGACCGAGGACGGCGATGTGGTTTACCGCCGCCTGGGTTCGGCTCAGGAGGAGGAGCCGCAGCGTCCCGAAGGGAAGCGGGGCGGGCGTCGCAAGGCGGTCGCGGCGACGAACCTCGCCCCGGCTCTGAAGACTATCATCGTCGGCTTCGTGCTCCTGCTCACGCTCGTCCTCCTGCTGGGCTACCTGAGCGTCCGCAAGACAGACGAAGTTGGCACAGAAATCCTCGACGAAGGCCGCCGCCACGCAGCCATCCGCGACTTCTCGCTCGAACTCAAAATCGCCGCGACCAAACTCGACAACGAGGCGCGGGCGCGCGGCCGCCGCGTCGGCGCTGAACAGGAAGAGACACGCCCGCTCTTTGACGCGCCGCTCGACCGCGCGCGCTCGGAGGTGATAGACGCTTTGCGCCGCATGGCCGTCCCCCCCTACTCCGAGAGCCAGAAGTGGCTGAGCGTGCGCGATCACCTCGTCGCCTTCGTACAGGCCACGCAGGACCGCGACGCCTACCTGCGTGAGGGCTACTTAAAGTTCCGCGAAGTTGATAAAGAACTCGACGCCCTGTTGGAAGAGGCGCGGCGCGAGCAGGGAAACATTATTTACAAGAGCGA
>DATFCB010000315.1:0-7527 GCA_035253525.1 Pyrinomonadaceae bacterium
CGCTGCTCGACAAGGACGGGAAGAACGTCGAGAGCAAAGAGGCGCTCCGCATGAAGCAGGTGCTTCTGGACAAACTGTCCCGCCTCGACCTTCCGGAGCATCCGCTCGATCAGTTGGTCAACTACTTCGGCCCGAAGCACGTCGCCGAACTGACCGGCCGCAAGCGCCGCCTCATCAAGCAGCCGGGCGGCAAGCTCGAATACGTCAAGCGCAACCCGGACGGCGTTGCGATGCAGAACGTCAACCTCTACGAGATGGGGCTCTTCCAGGAGGGGAAGAAGGACATCGCCATCATCTCGGACGCGGCCTCGACGGGCATCTCGCTACACGCCGACCGCAGGGCGGGGAACCAGAAGCGGCGCGTCCACCTCACGCTCGAACTGAACTGGTCGGCCGACAAGCAATTGCAGACTTTCGGGCGCACGCACAGAAGTAACCAGGTGGCCCCGCCCATCTACGTGCTGCTCTCGACCGAACTCGGCGGCGAGAAGCGTTTCAGCTCGACCATCGCCAAGCGCCTGGCGAGTCTGGGGGCGCTGACGAAGGGCGACCGCGGCGCGGCGGACGGCGGGGACCTGACGAAGTACAACTTCGAGACCGACGAGGGGTCTGCCGCGCTGAACCTTCTCTACAGCAACATCCTGCGCGGCGTCCACATCGACGGCCTCACCAGCCCGCGCCAGACGCTGCGCAACATGGGGCTGCTCGTCCGCAGGCAGGACGGCGGCGAGGAGGTGAAGAAGGAGAACCTGCACAACATCCCGCGCTTCCTCAACCGCGTGCTCGCCCTCTGCGTGGACGAGCAGAACGCGATGTTCAACTACTTCGTCGAACTGTTCGAGCAGACGATCCGCTTCGCCAAGGCGAACGGAACTTTCGACGAGGGCGTGCAGGACATCAAGGCGAAGGCCATCCGGCTCGGCGCGACGCCGAGAGTCGTCCACCAGGACGAACTCACGGGCGCGAAGACGACTCACTACAAGCTGGAGGTCGACCAGCCCACTCGCCCCGTGAGCTTCAAGGAGGCGCGAGAGACCCCTCGCGGCACCTTCTACCGCCAGAAGAAATCCGGCCACTACGTACTCGCCGCCGAGTCGGGCAACCACACCGACCCGAACACCGGTGCCACGTACCGGACGTTCTCGCTGACGAAGCCGGAGGCCGCCCGCGCCTACTACGTGAAGGAGTCGGAGCTGGTCGAGAAGTACCAGCCCGTGCAGCCGCGAGACGCCAAGATGTGGTGGGATTTCAGGTACGGCCAGGTGCCCGAGGTCGTCACCGTCGAAGTCCACATCATCGGCGGGGCCATCCTCCCGCTCTGGCAGCACCTCAAGACGGACGAAGGCGCGGGCCTGCGCGTCGCCCGCGTGACGACAGACGACGGGTTGCGAATCGTCGGCATCCAGATACCGAAGGCGAAGCTGGCCCGCGTCCTGCGCGCGCTCGGCATCAGCCGCAGCTTCAAGGAGCCGGCGCAAATCTTCTCCGGCGTCCTCGAAGAGGGCGAAGAGATCAACCTGGTCGGCGGCCTCAAACTGAGGAAGTCGATCATCCACGGTGAGGAAGCCATCGAGGTAATCTGCGCCGACCCTTACAGGTTCGACGAGTTGAGGGTCTTCGGCCTCATCAACGAGAGCATCGCCTACAAGCAAAGGTTCTTCATCCCGACCGACGAGTCGAAGGGCCTGCCGGTCCTGACCGCCCTGCTCGCGCGCTACCCGGCGATCAGCACCGAAGAGGAGATGAAGGAGACGACCGCGGCAGACCTCGACGAACTGCTCGCGCAGCGCGTGAGCGACGTGGACCGCGCAGACCTCATCGTCAACATCGAGGAGCACATCATCGTGCCAGAGGGCCACGATGGCGACGACGAGCAGCAGGACGTGTTCGCGGTAGACACGAACACGACCGGGCAGCCCACGCTCCAGCTCGTCGCGGGCGAGTTCGACTTCGAGGGCGGCACGGACGAAGACGCCGAGACTGTGGACGAAGCGAAGGCCGCCGCCGCCGCGCCCGTCGAGGAAGACGACGAGACGAACTTCGACGCCGTCCCGCCCGCGCCGGCGGCGACTTCTCCTCAGCCGTCACTCTTCGAGCAGGCGGCCAGCGCCGAAGTTAAGCCGTCTAAGGGTAAGAAGGGCAAGAAGGTTGATGACGGCCGTCAAGGATTACTTTGGGCGGCATAAGGCGTTGACACAGGGAGGCGGGCGGCGCACATAGTACACCGCCCGCCTCCCTCTTGCCCCACTCCTCGCAGACCTCAGGGCCACGGCCCCAAAATAATTCCAATTAATTTGTGACGACGTCCTCGTCCGATATGTTGAGGCGTTTTAAGAGCGGATAAAGTCCTTGGCGGTCTTTCAGTCCGAGGACTTGAGAGGCCCGAGCCTTATTGTTGCCTGACGCCCGCAGCGCCGCGATGATGTACTCGCGCTCGTGGTCGGCTATGCGCTCCTTCAGGCTCTCACCCACGCGGAGCGGCACGAAGCCGGGGACGTCCGAAATCATGCGGATGACGCAGCCGCCGCCGGTACGCTCGACCGACTCCTCGAACAGACCCAGCGTGAGCCTTTCCGGCTGCTCGGCCAGCGAGCAGGCGCGCTCGATGACGGTGCGGAGCTGGCGCACGTTGCCGGGCCAATCGAGCGTCTCGAACCACCCGAGAACGTTCGCAGGCAGGACGAATTTAAATTCCCGCGCGAAGGCCTCCGCCAACGGCCTGATGTCTCCCTTCCGCTCGCGCAGCGGCGGCACCCGGATCTCCCAGAAGCGGTCGCGCAAGTCTTCCTTAATCAGGGCGCCCCCGTCACCGATCCTGTTCGTGGCGATGATGAGGCGCACGTCGGCCTCGGAAGTAGAGCTGTCGCCGATGACCTTGAAGGTCCCGAACTGCGCGAACCGCTTGAGCACCGACTGCACGTTCACGCCCTCGTCTATCTCATCAATGAAGAGGGTGCCGCCCTCCGCCAACTGCACGAGCCCCTTGCGGTCGCCGCGGCTGCCCGTGTATGAGCCGTCTTTCGCCCCGAACAGCTCGGCGACGAGTTGGTCGGGGTTGTTGATGGCCCCGCCGTCAGTCCTCTCGTACCGCTTGTCGGCGCGCCCCGAAAGCCTGTGAATCAGCCGCGCGACTTCCTCCTTGCCGGTCCCCCGCTCGCCGGAGATTAAGATGTTTCGCAGGGCGCGCGTCTTCTCCTCGGAAGTGCCGTCCATGCGGGCGAAGATACGCACCTCCTCAAGCATCTCCAGCGAACGCGGGTCAACGGCGATGAACTGCGGGTCGTCGAAGGGAACCCCGCGATGATACGAGCCGGGCATGAGCCGCACGCAGCGCGCGGCAGACTCGGCGACGAAGCGCGCGGCTTCGCGCCCTTCGACTACGGCGACCGAGAAACCCACGCACAACTTCAAGGGTCCCGCGCCGTGCGTGCTCCAGACCATCTCCTCGCGCCTGTCGCCCGAGAAGGCGAGCGGGGAACCGCCGGACTGGGCGACGACTTCGACGCGCACCCCGGCCCCGCAGACCCCCGCAATCGCGGCCTCCGCCGCCTGGCACAACTCCGTCAACGTGCCGGCGCCGTACAGCCGGTTGAGCGGGTCGAGAACTTCGGCCGGGATGGAAGCCGCCGCCGCTGGGGCCGGCGTCGCGCCCAGGGCGTCCAGACCCCCGAAGAAGTCTTCGTCACCCTGCTCCTCCTCCTCGACGGGCTCGCCTCGCCTCGCGGCGGCCATCTTGTCGATGCGCCTCATCACGTCCAGGTTGAAGCTGTTGGGGCGCGCGTTGATCCTCAGATTCACGTGGAGGGCGGATTCGCCCGCCTCGACGTGGACGCCGCGCGAGCCGGGCAGCCGCGCCATCCCAATCCGGTGCAGCTCGAGGAGCACGTCTTCAGGATTGAGCGCGAGCAGTTCGTCGTCCTCAGTCTGTAGCACCGCGTCAACGTAGGAGCCGTCGTTAAAGTAGATGGTGCCGGACGTGACCGAGAGTGCGGCCTCGAAGATCGCCCCCTCCCGCACCGCCTCACCGATCATGCCCTCGTCACAAAGGCTCCAGTCCACGACGAGCGGCCCGGTCATCCTGTCGTTATCGAACAGCGAGGTGATACTGGCGAGCAGGTACGTCGATAAGTCGAACTCCAGCGGGTACAGGCCCCCGGCGGTTGCCGGCAAAGCAATCCCGCGCGCCGACTCCTCCTCATCACCGCCGATGCCCCTGACGAGCGCCGAGACTTCCCGCGAATCGCCGAGGGCGTCACGCACCTCGTCCGGCACGACGACGCGCGACCCGGAGCCGAGGTAAGACTCGACGACTCCCCGCTCCTCCGGCCCGTACGCCCGCCACCTCGCCGACTCAAGAGACCCGATCCCGCGCACGCGTTCCATGAACCCGGCGGCGGATGCGATGCGCGCGAGCGTCGCCACGCCGAGCACCCCAGCCCCTTCGATGTGATGCCGCGCGTAAAGGTATGCGAGCGCCGCCACACCCTGCGAAGACTGGCGGCCGACAGCACACAGCGCGCTCACCAGCTCATACATTGCGGCGTCATCCTGGTTGACCGCTGCCCCGCCCCACCGCGCACGCGCTTTTTCGAGCGACTCTTCGGCCGACTCGAACGCGCCCTCCGACAGCGCGACCTCGGCCAGCAACATCCACGTCTCGGCCGAGACGTTGCCCTCGTCACTCGGGTCCTGAAGCTCAATGGCCGGCTGGCCCGCGCCGCCGCCCAGCCTTGTCACGCGCCGCTCGATGCGGTTGGCGAGCGTCCTCGCGCGCTCAAGGTTGCCGAGGTTGAGCTGCACCCGCACGGCGAAGCGCTCGGCGTCAAAGCGGACGGCCGCGCAAGGGAGGCTCTCGCAGAAGGCCGTGATGCGCGCGACGAAGAGGGCAGACTTGCGCGCGTACTCGTCGTTCTCCGCGCCGCTCGCGGCGTCGAGCAGGCGGGCGGCGAGCAGCATCAGCCTGACCGAGTCCTCGGTCTCCAGCAGCTCGTGCCGCACGATCTGTTCCGCCTCACGCGCGTGCTCAAGCGCCTCATGTGTCTCGCCGGTGCGGAGCGCGTCCGAGATCATGCGCTCCAACATCTGCGCCGAGCTTTCGAGTTGATTAGCGTGCCAGGGGGATTGATTCCCGCGGAAGAGGGAGGAAGAAGACATTGGTGCTCCTGCGCCAGACAGACGTATCGGATCGGATGAAGAGAACTAAAGGAATTCTTCAGGCCGCGACCGGGTTGAACTCGGGGGCGTGCCCGCTCCGAGCGGATGACACCCCAAAGCAATCCCGTCCGTTCCGATCTATGCGCAGTTTGGGCAGGGCGCTTAGAACGATGAAAGGGGATTAGAGGCAGACGGCGGAAGGACCGCCGTGGCGAAGCCATTTTAACACGTTCAACGCTCGGCTTAAAAGCCGTAAAAGTAAGAAGGTTCGCAGAAAAGGCGCGGCCCGCAGACGCGCGCAGCATATCGCGGATTTTTCCGAGAAAGGGGCCGGTCACTTTGCCGCTCAAGATGTCCGCCGATGGGCGCGTGCAGTGTAATTACTGCGACGCCGACCGCGGCGTTAAGACCTACACGTGCCCCTTCCGATTCTGTGAACAGGTGGCGATGTGTTCCGACTGCGGCGGCGCACACCCGGAGCACAGGACGAAGGTGGGCCACAGGTCGAAAGGCTGTGAGGCCGGGGCGGCGGCGGCCAAAGCCAGGCAGATAGAGCGCCGCGAACTCTCCAACGCCGGGTGTTACCTTCTAGCCGCGAGCGCCCACGTCGGCTATGGGCTCTACCACGCCATCTTCAGGGCCGGAGATTCCAAAGCGGGCAGATTCATCACCGCGAGTGTCTACGAGAGGTGCAGCCGGGAAGAGAACCCGACGCTCGACGACTGCCAGAGGTGGGCGGGCGGGGAACTGGCCGAAGCGCCCGAAGAGTTCGACGCCGAAGACGTGCCTGTGATGCTCGCCGCGGCACTCAATATATTGAGCGCCGTGCCAGCCCAACACGCAACCGCGCCGCCCCGTCAGTTCTCGCCACAGTCAACGCTCTTCTGACGACGAACGCCACACATGACCATGAGTATCATTCAGGTCCTGTTGCGACCTGACGACATCCTAAACTCTGCTTCGCGGGTGCCTCCCATCGGCCCCGGATTCCCTCAAAACTTGATCGCCCAATCCGACATGTTAATAGTTCTTAGTGAAACCTCCGCCGACGGTTGCCAGATGACGTACGAGTACCGCCTGTTCCGTCTGCGCCGCCTGCTGGGCGTGGAAAAAATCAGCTGCGCCCACCAGAGCGAACCGGAGCGGAAAAAGAAATCTCTCGCCGCCGCCCGCCGCGCGCCGGCCGCGACGCCGCGCCCGGTTTCACTCTTGACCGTCCTCGGAGACGCACGGCGCATAAGCCGCGGGAGGGGAGTCGTTATGGCGGGGACAGCAGGGACAGAATCGGACGACCTCGAATACGCCATCAACACCATCAACAAGCTTACCGCCCTCGTCGACCGCACGGCCTACGGTGACGAGCCGGAGGAAGCCGACGAGGCGCAGCGACAGGGGCACGAAGCCGTCAGAAGGTTGCGCCTGCTCAAGACCACGACGAAGGCGGCGGACGGCGGCGGACAGCCCGCGGAGCGAACCGGAGACGCGATGGCGGCGTGACAACGATGATTGAGTCTGTCCCGCCGCGGACGATAGTCTCTCGCCGTAAGGCAATGAGATCTCACCCCGCCCACGCCCGCCGCGCAACACCTCATGACTCCCCTTCATTCTTCCTAACTGACAACTCGCGCCAGCTCATCCTTCGCCGGCATAGTTGACTGAATCCGCCGCCGCGCGCGTCTTCTTCAGGTACCCGCACACTCTCCCATCGCACACCAGCCGCATCGGCCCGTTCCACCACAGCCACCTTCGCCCGACATCGGAATAGGAACCGAGCGGGACGCAGCCCGGCGACAGACAGACGCCCCGCGAGAGGACGACGCAACCCGTGAAGAGCACGCCCGACAAGGAATCCGTCATGCGCGACAAACGAGCGCAGGGCATCGCCGCGATGGGCCTCGTCACGCGAGAGGGCGAGATCTTCAAAGTCACGGAGCCAACGCTACGCGGAAGAAGAGTCACGCACGACGTCTGGCGCGACGAAGCGGGTAAGCTTCACTGCACCTGCGCCTCCTTCAACCAGGAGACTAAGTCCGACGCGAACTATCTCTGCGTGCACGTTCTGTCTGTGAAGCATCACTTACTCCGCAAGACCTCACTCTCGACCGCACCCGCCGCAGCGCGCGGCGAAGGCAGCACGGACATCCTCACGAACGAACTCAAACCGACCAGACATCCCGAAGGATCAGCAGAGATGAACTCGAAAACCGCAGAGGCGAACGCCGGCGGCGGGGACGCCGCGGCCGTCATCCCCATCACTTTCACGAACACGCTCCGCACGCTGCGGCAGCCCGTTGACCCGAAGCTCATCAGGACGCGCGAGGGCTGGACCGACCGGCAGGGCAACAAGCACATGGTCGAATATGTCGAGTGGCA
>DATFCB010000316.1:0-22129 GCA_035253525.1 Pyrinomonadaceae bacterium
TCCTCGCCGCGCAGGTGCGTGTGGACGCCGCGCAGGCCGCGGAAGCGGTCGGCCGCGACGCGCGTGCGCTTCAGGTCCGGCCACTCAATCCGGCGCGCGTCGCCGATGACCACGTGTTCGACGTAGCCCTTGCGGTCAATCAGCGCGCCGATCTGCCTGCGCGTTTCGAACGACAGCTCTGTCATCTGGCGTGCGAACTCCGGCGTCACGATCTGGTGCGGCGCGATGCGTCGCGAGTAGAGCTTCTCTATGCGGCGCAGTTGGTTCGGCTTTAACCCTTGCGTGTTCCCGTGTACGTTACTAATGGTTTTCGTCTCCCGTAAAAGTAAACAGTAAATAGTAGTCAATAGTCAGCTTTTCCTGGTTTTTAGCTGAAAACTGATTACTAATTGCTGATGACTGACTGAAGTTACAGAACGATTGAAGCGAGCGGTGGCGGCGGGCGTCGGACGCTGTGTGAAACCTTGTGATGTTGCTCGGCGAAATTAATTCGCTTGGTCGCTTGAGCATTGCGATAGCCCGGTCAGGCGCGCGGCGCGGGCAGGCGTCGGGGACGATCCCTTTTTGCGCCGGTTGGTTGCTTGACCGGGACGGATTATAACACAGCGGGCCAAACTGCAAGCATCGAAACGGCGCTCGGGCGGCCGGTCTAAATTTCCGGGCCGGAATTAGACACCCGTCGCGCGCACGGCGTATGATGGAAAAACTTTGAGTTTCAGGTTTCAGGTTTCAGGTTTCAGGTTCGCTGTCTTTAACCCGAAACCTGAAACCTGAAACCTGAAACTTTATGCGACGGAGAGAGCAGCTTAAATGAGCGAAGCGGGGCGCATTGTGCGCGTCAATCCGGCGGCCGGGATTTCTGGCGGCGAGGTCGTCGTCGAGTGCTCCGATTTTGATACCGAGCGCATCAGGAGTTGCGGCGCGTGGTTCGACGGTTCGCGCGCGAGCCTGATCGGCGCTTCGCGCCGCCGCGTGCTGGCAATAGTCCCCGAATCGGGCGTGAGCGGCGAGGTCGAGCTGACGTTGGAAAGCGACGGGCGGCGCACTGCCCCCGCGAAATTCACCGCCGGCACCAAGCTGGCCGACGACCTGCACATTGTCGCCAATCCCGCCTTTGACCCCGACGACGGCTCGCTCTTCGTCACGCGCTCCGGCTCGCGCGGGCAGGAACTCCCCGTCACGCTCTTTCGGATAGACACGGGCAGCGCCATCTCGGACTTCTCGGGCGACATAGTCAACCCGACCGGCATAGCCTTCGACAAATCGGGCCAGATGTTTGTCACGAGCCGCATGGACGGCAACGTCTACCGCATCACGCCGTTCAAGGAGTCCGTCCCTTTCGCGAAGAACCTCGGCGTGGCGACGGGGCTCGCCTTCGACCGCGAGGGGCGCATGTACGTCGGCGACCGAACTGGCACAATTTACCGCGTCAATGGCATAGGGGAAGAGCAGCCGTGGGCGCGGCTGGAACCCTCGGTCTCGGCCTACCACCTGGCGTTCGGGCCGGACGACGCGCTCTACGTGACGGGGCCGACCGTATCGAGCTTCGAGTCGGTCACGCGCATTGACCGCAACGGCGAGGCGAGCGTCTTCTACCGTGGGCTAGGCCGCCCGCACGGGCTGGCCTTCGACCGCGAAGGTTATCTCTACGTGGCCGCCTCGCTGCGCGGCCGGCGCGGCATCATACGCATCACGCCCGACGGGAGCGACGCGGAGTTGTTCGTCGCAGGCGTCAACGTCGTCGGCCTGGCCTTCAGCGCGGCGGGCGACATGGTCGTCGCCACCAACGAAGCCGTCTACAGCCTGCCGCTCGGCATACAGGGAACGCTGCTTTGATATTGCGGGCGGACTTCGGATTGCGGATTGAAGAGAAAGAACTCAACGGACAGACCTACTCAACTCCTTTGCGACTTTGCGCCTTTGCGTGAGGCAAGTTTCACGCTGGAGGCGCAAAGTCGCAAAGAAAGGGCTTGATGCTTTTCTTCCATTCCGCAATGTTTTTTGACTCTTCTGCGGGCGCGTGTTAGTGTGATGGGCTGCTCTTGAGAGGGGTTATTTCACGTGTAGTGCGATGAGAAATGTCGACGTAGGTCAGTTTATCCTTTACATGGTGGCGTTCATTTTCTCGGCGTCCTTACACGAGTCGGCGCACGCCTGGACATCGAGCCACTTCGGCGACGACCTGGCGCGCTCGCAGGGCCGCATCTCGCTGAACCCCGTCTCCCACGTTGACCCCATCGGGACGCTGTTGTTCCCCGGAATCTCGTTCTTCACGGGCCTGTCGCTGCTCGGTTGGGCGCGCCCGACGCCCACCAACCCGCTCAAGTGGCGCAATAAAAACGTGGCGAACTTCTGGGTCTCGATAGCGGGCATCCTGGTCAACTTGGCGGTCGCCCTCATCGCCGGAATTCTGATCCGCGTTCTCTTCGAGACGGGCTTGATCGGGCTGGATTTTAATCTACACTCGTGGATGCCCATCGCCCCGGCGACCACCGACGACGCGCTCGCCGAGGGGGCGGTCAGCTTGCTGGCCGGGTTCTTCACTGTGAACGTGGGCCTGGCCGTCTTCAACTTGTTCCCGGTCCCGCCGCTCGACGGCAGCGGAGTCCTGAGCAGCATACTGCCGCCGAGTTTCGACTCTTCCATCGAGGCGCTTGAGCGGTACGGCTTCGTCCTGCTCTTCATCGCGGTGTTCACGGGAGTGGTGTCCACCGTCTTCAGCTACGTGATGCCGGTGGCGTTTAATTTGGTCTTTCTGGGCAGGCTTTCAATTTGATGAAACGAATCTTCAGCGGCGCACAGCCGACCGGCGGCTTCCACCTCGGCAACTATCTCGGCGCGCTGCGAAACTGGGTCGAGTTGCAGCACGAATACGAGAGCTTCTTCTGCGTCGTCAACCTGCACGCCGTCACCAGCTATCAAGACCCGAAAGACCTGGCGGCCAAGACCCGCGAGGTCGCACGCCTCTACCTGGCCGCGGGCATTGACCCGCAAGTCTCCACCGTCTTCATACAATCAGACGTGCCCGAACACGCCGAGCTGGCCTGGGTCCTGAACTGCATGACGCGCATCGGCGAACTGGACCGCATGACCCAGTTTAAGGAGAAAGGGCGCAGCAAGCAGCGGGAGAACATCGGCGTCGGTATCTTCGACTATCCCGTCCTGATGGCCGCAGACATCCTGCTTTATCAAACTGACCTCGTGCCGGTCGGCGAGGATCAGAGACAACATCTCGAATTGACGCGCGACCTGGCCGCGCGCTTCAACCGCGACTACGGCGAGACGTTCCGCGTCCCCGATGCGTTCATCCCCAAAGTCGGCGCGCGCATCATGTCTCTGAGCGACCCCACGAAGAAGATGGCGAAGTCGGACGAGAACCCGAACGGGAGCATCGCGCTCCTGGACGACGCCGACACGATCACGCGCAAGCTCAAGCGCGCCGTCACCGATTCCGGCACGGAAATACGTTTCGACGAGACGCGGCCTGCGGTCACAAACCTTTTGACCATCTACAGGATTCTGACGCAGCAGTCGCCCGAGGAGATTGAGAATCATTTCTCGGGGCGCGGCTACGCGCAGTTGAAGGGCGAACTGGCCGAGCTAGTGGTAGAATTCCTACAGCCTTTTCAGGAGCGCGTGCGCGGCATCTCGGACGAAGAACTGGACCGCATCCTCGAAATGGGCCGCGAGCGCGCAAGCGGCGTCGCGCGCGTGACGATGGAACAGGTCAAGACGCGCATGGGCCTTCACGGCGCGCACAAGCCTTTAGCGGATTAAGCACGAAGGCACGGAGAAGGCTTATTAAAAATTGCGGATTTGAGATTTCAAATTTGAATGTTGAAATCTTCTCAGTGTGTCTGTGGTGATTTAAGCGCGGAGGGATGATGGAAGAAACGACGGAGACATTAACTCAGTCCCCACAGCCGACGACCCCGGCGACAATCGATGTCACGGGTTCTCGTCCTGAAATCATGGCGGGCGTGGGCGACGAGTTGAAGCTCGTCATGGGCGAGTTTGACGGGCCGCTCGACCTGCTGCTCTACCTGATTCGGCAGGAGCAGGTGGACATCTACGACATTCCGGTCGCGCGGATCACGGACGAGTATCTGCGCTACCTACAGTTGATGCAGGAACTGGACATCGCCGTCGCCGGCGATTTTTTAGTGATGGCGGCGACGCTGATAGAGATTAAGTCGCGCATGCTTCTGCCGCGCGACCCGCTCGCCGACGCGGCCGCCGAAGAATTGATTGACCCGCGCTCGGAGTTGGTCAACCAGCTCCTGGAGCACCAGAAGTACAAGGCCGCCGCGCAAATGCTCTGGTCGCGCGCGACGGTCGAGCAGGCCGTCTTCACGCGCGGCGAGTTGGAGACGGACAAACAGAACCCGGAGGTGGCGGTCGGACTCTTCGACCTGCTGAAAGTTTTTCAACAGATTCTCGCGCGACACAAAGAAGAAGTGTTGATGGAGATCGAGCGCGAGGAGATGACGATGACGGAGATGTTGGAGCGCCTGCGCAACATGGTGCTCTCGGCCGGCGAGTTGAATTTGCGGAAGTTTTTCGAGCGCGCCAACTCGCGCCGCGAATTGGTGGTCGCCTTCCTCTCCGTCCTGGAATTGGTCCGCACGACCGAAATCTCCCTGATTCAACGCGAGACCTTCGGCGAAATCATCGCGCGCGCCGGCGCATAAAAACTTATGAGCGAAGAAATCAAAGACGAATTCGTAGACGAAGCTGACGGGGCGGAAAACGAAAGCGAGGCGGCGAGCGAGACAATTGAGTCGCTTGAGGCCGACACGTTTTTCGACGCCGAAGAAGATGTGATTATTCACGACGCGGACGCTGAAGACCGTTTGGAAGAGGCGCGGCTACAACGCGCCGCCGGGAACGGCAACGGCCAGGAGGCCGCACCCGCCTATGAAGCGGACGTGCCGCACGACGTTCGCAGCATGGCCGAGATGATGGCGATCATCGAAGCGCTCATCTTCGTCTCCGAGGAGCCGCTGAGCGTCAAGGCGCTCGCGGACGTGCTCAAGGAAGACCGCGGCTGGATAGAGACCGCTTTGGAAGCGCTCGCCGAGGAGTTCAACGCGCGCAACGGCGGCCTCCAACTGCGCGAGGTCGCGGGCGGCTGGCAGTTCGCCACCCGGCCTGAGCATCACGAGCACGTCCGCGCGTTTCTCAAGTCGCGCCCCTCGGCCAAGCTCTCGCTCGCGTCGCTCGAAACGCTCGCCGTCATCGCCTACAAGCAGCCGATCACTGTGCCAGAAATTTTAGAGATACGCGGCGTCCAGTCGCCCTCGGCCATCAAGACGCTGCTCGACAAGCGGCTCATCAAAGCGTGCGGCCGCAAAGAGACTGTCGGCCGGCCCATGATGTACGGCACATCGAAAGAGTTTCTTCTACAGTTCGGCCTCAAAGACCTGACCGAGCTGCCGAGCATCGAAGACTTCGAGGATTTGGCAGGTGGAGCGACGTAAGCACGGATTGATCAGTTGGAAATTTAAGTCGCGAGTGTAGGGCGCTATGGTTGAAATGGCTAAGATAAGACTTTTAAGTCAACGCATCGCGCGTGAGTTTCGGCCCGAGCGCATCATTCTCTTCGGGTCGTATGCCTACGGCACGCCGAACGATGATTCCGACGTTGACCTTCTGGTCATACTCCCCTTCGACGGGAAGCCTACACGTAAGGCCCTGGAGATTCTGAATAAGACACAGCCCAGAATTTCATTGGACTTGCTCGTTCGCACGCCTGAACAGATAAAGGAGAGGCTTGGTAATCGTGATTGGTTCATACGCGAAATAATGGAAAAGGGCGTTACGCTATATGAATCCAATCACGGATGAGTGGGTAAACAAGGCTGAAGGTGACTTTGCCACTGCGCGGCGGGAATTCGAAGTGCTGGACGATCCCAACTACGACGCCGTGTGCTTCCACGCGCAGCAGTGTATAGAAAAGTATTTGAAGGCGCGATTGCAGGAATCCGGCATCCCGTTCGGGAAGACTCACGATCTTTCAACCTTGCCTGATCTCATGCTGCCTACGGAACCTACTTGGGATGCTCTTCGCGGAGACTTGCGGGCTCTAACAGTTTTCGCGGTAACCTATCGTTATCCTGGCGACTCGGCTGATGAGAGCGAGGCCCGCGAGGCAATTGAGCGGTGTGCAAAGGTGCGCGAAATTGCACGCACGTCCCTTGGCTTGCCCGCTTAGCGACGAACCTGTGTCAGGTATTCATTGGAACAGAGACTGCAAAAGTTAATCGCCGCGGCCGGCATCGCTTCGCGCCGCCACGCAGAGGAGATGATCGCGGCGGGCGAGGTGACGGTCAACGGCCAAGTGGTCACCGAGCCTGGCACAAAAGCGGACCCTGCGCGCGACCACATCAAGGTGCGCGGGCGGCTGATTAATCCGCTGCTGAGCGCGCGCGAGAAAATCTACGTCCTTCTGAACAAGCCGCGCGGCTACCTGACGAGCCTCGCGGACCCTGAAGGGCGGCCCCTCGTCACGGAACTTCTCCCGAAATCCCTTGGCCGGCTGCATCCGGTCGGCCGCCTGGACTTCAACACCGAAGGGTTGCTGCTGCTGACCAACGACGGCGAGTTTACGAACTTCATCACGTCGGCGCGCAACCGCGTGGCGAAAGTTTACGAGGTCAAGGTTAAGGGCGTGCCGCCCGAGGCCGCAATCGAGCGTCTGCGCCGTGGGATAGTCCTGGAGGACGGCGTCCGCACGGCCCCGGCCGAGATAACAGGGACGGACGAGAGTGACACGAACGCCTGGTTTGAGGTCGTGCTGCACGAGGGGCGCAACCAGCAGATCAGGAGAATGTTCGACGCGATAGGTCATTCGGTCCTGAAGCTGCGCCGCGTGCGCATCGGCACGCTCAGAGACGAACGCCTCGCGCCGAAGCAGTGGCGCACGCTTGCGCCCGCCGAAGTCGCGCGCCTGATGGGAAAGAACCGGCGAAAAAAGCCGGCCAGGGGCAAGGCCAAAGCGCGCGGCGCGGGTAACAGCGGGCGGCGAGACTAGGGTAGAATAGAGCGGTGATAAGTGATAAGTGATAAGTGATAAGAAAAAGCTTTATCTCATCACTTATCACTTATCACTTATCACTTCGTTAAGGGGCTTTTATGGAATTCGAGTTGAACGAAGAGCAGCAGCAGGTGAAAATGAGCGTGCGCGAGTTCGCTGAAGGCGAGATCGCGCCGCACGTCATGGAGTGGGACGAGTCGCAGCACTTTCCCATCGAGCTTTGGCCCAAATTGGCGGAGCTGGGGCTGACGGGCGTCATCTTCCCGGAGGAGTACGGCGGGGCGGGGATGGGCTATGTCGAGTACGCGACGATTATCGAAGAGCTGTCGCGCGTTGACGGCTCTGTCGGCATCTCCGTGGCGGCGCACAATTCGCTCTGCTCGAACCACATCTACACCTATGGGTCCGAGGAGCAGAAGCAGAAGTACCTCGTCCCGCTGGCACAAGGGAAGCACGTGGGCGCGTGGGGCTTGACGGAGCCGGGCGCTGGCTCGGACGCTTCGGGCACGCGCACGACCGCCGTCCGGCAGAACGGCGGCTACGTCGTCAACGGCGCGAAGAATTTCATCACGCACGCCATTCACGGCGACACGTGCGTGGCGATGGCCGTCACGGATCGCTCCAAAAGGAGCAAGGGCATCTCGGCCTTCATTTTTGAAAAGGGAATGAAGGGTTTCGCGCCGTCGAAGAAGGAGAACAAACTCGGCCTGCGCGCGTCCGAGACGGCGAGCGTCGTCTTCGAGGACTGCCACGTCTCGGAAGAACACCTGCTCGGCGAGGAGGGCATGGGCTTCGTCAACGCGATGCAGATTCTGGACGGCGGGCGCATCTCGATTGCCGCGCTCGCGGTCGGCATCGCGCAGGGCGCGTACGAATCGGCCGTGCGCTACTCGAAGGAGCGCGAGCAGTTCGGCAAGCCCATCTCTGAGTTTCAGGCCATACAGTTCAAACTGGCCGACATGGCCGTGCAGGTCGAGGCCGCGCGCCTGCTGATGTACCGCGCCGCCTACCTCAAAGACAACGGCAAGAAGACGACGAAAGAGTCTTCGATGGCAAAGCTCTACGCCTCGGAGGTGAGCGTGCGCGTCTGCGAGGAGGCGATTCAGATTCACGGCGGCTACGGCTACACGAAAGACTATCCGCCCGAGAAATACTGGCGCGACTCCAAGCTCTGCACCATCGGCGAGGGCACGTCGGAAATCCAGCGCATCATCATCGCCAGAGAGCTATTAAAACAGTGATAAGTGATAAGTGATAAGTGATGAGCAAAAGCTTTCTCTTATCACTCATCACTTATCACTTATCACTGCTTTATGTCGAGTTCCACACTGATTGAGCGTCTTGCGGCGGGCGATGCCCGCGCCGTGGCCCGCGCGATCTCGAAGGTCGAGGATGGCACGGAGGGCGCAGGGGAGTTGATGAAGGCTGTCTTCCCGCGCACCGGGCGGGCGACGGTCGTCGGCATTACGGGTGCGCCCGGTGCGGGAAAGTCTTCGCTCGTTGACAAGCTGGCGTTGGAGTACAGGCGGCGCGGGGAGCGCGTCGGCATCGTGGCCGTTGACCCGTCGAGCCCGTTTTCGGGCGGGGCCATTTTGGGCGACCGCATACGGATGCAGACGCTAGGGCTCGACCCGGGCGTCTTCATACGCTCGATGGCGACGCGCGGCAACCTCGGCGGCCTCGCGCGCGCGACCGTGGATGCAGTGGCTATCTTGGACGCGGCGGGCTACGGCCGCGTCATCGTCGAGACGGTCGGAGTGGGCCAGGACGAGGTCGAGATAGTGAAGGCCGCGGATGTCTCCGTGGTCGTGCTCGTGCCCGGCATGGGCGACGACATACAGGCCATCAAGGCTGGCATCATGGAGATCGGCGACATCTTCGTCATCAACAAGGCCGACCGCGAAGGCGTGCTGCGCACGGAGAAAGAGTTGGAAGCGCTGCTCTCGCTCGCCATGCGCCCGGACGCCTGGCAGCCGCCAATCGTCAAAACGGTCGCGACCGAGAACAAAGGGGTGAGCGATCTGGTCGAGGCGATTGAGAGCTACCGCGAGTTTCAGCAGAAGGCGGAGGCCAGTCTCGAACGCCGCGAGTCAATCGCGCGCTGGCGAATCCTGGAACTCCTGCGCGAGCAACTGCTGGCAAGAACTTTAAGCGGCGACGGCGCATCAGAGAAACTCGACTCGCTCGCATCGGAAGTCGCCGCCAAGCGCCGCGACCCTTATTCGGCGGTGGAAGAAATTTTAAAGCAGCATTCAGGAGCCAGAATCCAGAATCCAGAATAAGAGGCTGCGGCCCTTCTTCTGATTTTCTTCTCTTCTGACTCCTGGATTCTGAATTCTGGATTCTGCTTTTATGAAGATTGAACACATAGGCATTGCCACGCGCGCGCTCGACGACGCGCTCGGGTTCTGGCGCGACGCGCTGGGGCTTGAGGTGGTGCATACGGAGATCGTCGAGGAACAAAAGGTCCGTGTGGCGATGCTGCCCGTGGGCGAGCCGCGAATCGAGTTGCTTGAGCCGACCGCCGATGATTCGCCGGTCGCGAAGTTTTTGGAGAAGCGCGGCGCGGGCATTCATCACATCGCCGTGCGCGTTGACGACATACGGGCCGCGCTCGCGCGGCTGAAGGAGAGCGGGGCACGCCTGATTGACGAGACCCCACGCGTCGGCGCGAACAACTGCCTGGTCGCGTTCGTTCATCCATCGTCGGCTGGCGGAGTCTTGTTGGAGTTAGTAGAGCATACTGATTCTGTAATGATTGATTGACCGCCTCTTCACCGGGGCGGTCCGTGATAAGGAGATAAGAATGAGCGTTTGTCATAAATGCGGGACCAGTTTAGAAGAAGGGCAGCCCATCTGCCCTGCGTGCGGGGCCGATAACTCAGAGACGGCGACGCCGCAGCCAGAGCCAGAGCAGGAAGCGGTCGCCGCGCCAACTGAGGAGGCCGCCGCCCCGACCCGTGAGGCGGCTGCCGCGCCGGTCGCGAAAAACCAGCCGGCCTCAAAGCCTCAGGCTCGCAAGCCTCCCCAGCCGAAGAAGGCCGGGATGAGCGCGACGACGAAAGCCTTAATCGCGGCCGGGGTCGCCATCCTTTTCGCGGGCGCGCTGGTCGTGTGGCAGGTGCGTGCGGGCCGCAACCGCGGCGTGAGCCTGACGGCCGAGGACATGGCGACCATCGTCGAAAGCTTCCCGCCGCAGATGCGCGCGCAACTGGCCGGAGACGAGAAAGAGGCGAAAGAGGCGCGCAAGGATTTCGCCGTCAACGTGCGCCAGATGCTCGCGCTGGCGGAAGCGGCCAAGGCCGAAGGCTTCGCCGACCGCCCCGAGATGAAGCGGCAGTTGTCGCTTGCGCGCTCGCTCGTAGTGGGCCAGACCTACCTGGAGGAGCAGCGCAAGAAGTCGCCCACCACGCCGTCGGCCGGGGCCATCCCGCCGGAGGAGATTGATGCGTTCCTGAAGGAGCCAGGGCAGGAGCAGAAGTTCGAGGAGTTCATCGCGGACGCGAAGGCGCGCAACCCGCAGGCGGCGAACTTGCCCGACGCGCAGAAGCAGCAGCTCAGACAGCAGTGGGCGCAGATCATGGTCGCCGAGCGCAAGGGCGAGAAGGAAGGACTGGGCACCAGTCGCAAGGTCGAGTTGCAGATCATGTTGCAGGAGGCGCGCACGCTGGCCGAGACGTACGCCAAGGAGAAGCTGGTCGAGCGCATCAAGGCGACCGACGCGGAGATTGACGAGTACATCAAGAATCACCCGGAGCTTGACCCGGCCAAGGCGAAGACCCAGGCCGAAGAGATTCTGAAGCGTGCGAAGGCTGGCGAGGATTTCACCAAGCTCGCCGGGGAGTACACGACCGAGCCGGGCGGCAAGGAGCGCGGCGGCGACCTCGGCTGGTTCGGCCGCGGGCAGATGGTCAAGCCGTTCGAGGACGCGGCCTTCGCCCTACAGCCGGGCCAGGTCAGCGACATCGTGGAGTCTGACTTCGGCTATCACATCATCAAGGTCGAGGAGCGCGGGATGAAGCCCGGCCCGGACGGCAAGCCGCAGGAGCAGGTGCACGCGCGCCACATCCTCTTCTCCAACAAGGTCTCGGACCCGGACAACCCGTTCGGCGCGCCGCAAGGGCCGCGCGAACAGGCCAAGTCTGCAATCGAGAAGGAGAAGCAGAAGAAGGTCATGGACGAGATCATCGCGAAGTCGCACGTGACGGTCGCGGAGGAGTTCGCGGTCAAAGCGCCGGAGAGGCCGCAGGGGATGCCGCCCGGAATGGAAGAGGGTATTCCGGGTGAGCAGGTTCCGCCGCCACCCCCCAGCCAGGGAGGGGGAGGGGAACAGAAGTAGGCCGGGGCGTTAAAGCGGATGCGGTTCGGCGACTACCGAGTAGAGGTCGTGTCTGATGCGGAGTTTCGCCTGGACGGCGGGGCGATGTTCGGCGTCGTCCCGCGCGCACTCTGGTCGCGCGTCTGCCCGCCCGACGACGAGAATCGCATCCGTCTCAACATGAACTGCCTCTTCGTAGAGACGGAGAGCGAGCGCATTCTCATAGAGACGGGCGCGGGCGACAAGTGGTCGCCGAAGCAGGCGGACATCTACGGCATCGCGCGCGAGCGCTCTTTGCCGGACGCCCTGCGCGCCGCGACTGGCTTCGGGGCCGAAGAGGTCACAATCGTCGTCAACACGCACCTGCACTTCGACCACGCTGGCGGCAACACCACGCGCGCTCCGTCGGGTCGTATCGTCCCGACGTTCCCGAACGCGCGTTACTTCGTCTCCCGCGCCGAGTACGAGCACGCTGAGAATCCGCACGAGCGCGACCGCGCCAGCTACATGCACGAGAACTGGCGCGCGCTCGTCGAGGCGGGCCAGCTCGAATTGAAAGACGCGGACTACGAAATCGCGCCGGGGCTTAGCATGGAGACCATCGCGGGCCACTCGCGTTCGATGCAGTGCGTGAGGTTGGAACAAAATGGCCGCACGCTCTTCGGCTTCGCTGACCTCGTGCCGACGCGCGCCCACGTCCCCTTCGCGTGGATCATGGGCTACGACCTCTACCCGGTGGAAACGCTCGAAGCCAAGAAGCGGCTGCTCCCGCAGGCCGCGCGCGAAGACTGGCTCTGCCTCTTCTACCACGACCCTGAACTGCCGCTCTGCCGCGTCATAGAGGAAGACGGAAAGCTGCGCGCGGTCGGGTACGAAGAGGAGCAGGACGGATTCATTCCGGGAGAATGATTTTAGGGAAAATACTATGACGACAGCACAGATCGGAATCATCGGCGGGAGCGGCCTCTACCAGATGCCGGAGTTGAAGGACGTGGAGGAGGTCAGGGTGGAGACGCCTTTCGGCAGCCCTTCGGACGCCTTCATCGTCGGCTCCCTTGAAGGCGTGCGCGTGGCATTCCTGCCGCGTCACGGGCGCGGGCACCGTTACACGCCGACCAACCTCCCGTTCCGCGCGAACATCTACGGGATGAAGCTGCTCGGGGTGGAGCGCATTCTCTCGGCCTCGGCCGTGGGCTCTTTGCAGGAACAATACGCGCCGCTCGACATGGTCATCCCGGACCAATTTTTCGACCGCACGCGCGCTCGCGCCCACGAGTCAACCTTCTTTGGAGACGGCATCGTCGCGCACATCACGTTCGCGCATCCGGTCTGCAAAGACCTGGGCGACGTGTTGGAAACGGCCTGCGGCGCGGCGGACGTGAAGACGCACCGCGGCGGGACGTACCTGTGCATGGAAGGCCCTGCGTTCTCGACCGTGGCGGAATCGAACGTCTACCGCTCGTGGGGCATGGACGTGATAGGGATGACCAACTTGCAGGAGGCGAAGCTGGCGCGCGAGGCGGAAATCTGCTACGCCACGCTCGCGCTCGTCACGGACTACGACTGCTGGCACGAGGAGCACGACGCCGTCTCGGTCGAGACCGTGGTCGAGTACCTGAATAAGAACGTGCGCAACGCGCAGGTCATCATGAAGGAGGCCGTGCGCCAGTTGGCGGACAGGCCGCGCGGCTGCGGCTGTGGCTCGGCCCTCAAGAACGCTATCTTCACGGCCCCGGACCTCTGGCCCGACGAGACGAAGAAGAAACTTGAGGCAATAATCGGCAAATACGGTGATAAGTGATGAGTGATAAGTGATAAGTGATAAGAAAAAACTTCTTGCTTTAACTCATCACTTATCACTTATCACTCATCACTGTTTTTCGGAGGTGTTATGAAGAAAGTAGCTCTGACAGTCGTCCTGTGTGGGATGGCGTTGATTTGTGCGGGGGCGGAGGCGCGCGCGCAGGGCGGGGCGAGCCGTGGGCCGGACCCGACGACGGTGCGCGACGCAGACATGGAGAAAGACTCGCTGCACAACCTGGAAGTGGCGCGGCAGTATTTCAAGTTGAAGAAGGCTTACTTCGCCTCGCTCAAGCGCGTCGAGGAGATTATCGCCGGCAACCCGAACTTCGCGAAGGTTGACGAGGCGCTTTACATCGCGGGCATGAGCAACCTCTACCTGTCGAAGAATCAGGGCAAGCAGAAGGTCGAGTCCATCCCCGAGAAGCGCCGCTCGACCCCCGAGAAATACCGCGAGGAAGCGCGCCTCTATCTCTCTCAGGTCGTCAATGACCACCCGGACAGTCCCTTCAACGAACAGGCCCAGAACGCCCTGCGCGAACTCGGCGGGCCATTACCTAAGAGTAGTGGTCAGTAGTCAGTGGTCAGTGGTCAGTTAAAGACAGAAGGCTTTTTCTCTTAACCGACCACTAATTCATCCCAGGAGCGAATAGAAAATATGTCATTGTTAGTAGTCGGGTCGGTGGCGTTCGACGCGTTGGAAACGCCGTTCGGCAAGCGCGATAAGATACTGGGTGGCTCCGCGGCGCACTTCTCTATCTCGGCGAGTTATTTCACGAACGTGCGCGTGGTCGCGGTGGTCGGCGGCGATTTCACGAGTGAAGAAGAGCAGGTCTTCGAGCGGCACAACGTGGACTTGAGCGACCTCGAACGCATTCCCGAGGGCAAGACCTTCTTTTGGAGCGGGCGCTACGAATTCGACCTGAACACGGCGCACACGCGTGATACGCAGTTGAACGTCTTCGCGGACTTCAAGCCGAAACTTTCGGAGGCCGCGAAGCAGTCGCGGCTGGTCTTCCTCGGCAACATCCAGCCCGATTTGCAGCGCGAGGTGCGCGAGCAGATTACGGGCGCGGAGCTGGTCGCGCTAGACACCATGAACATGTGGATAGACATCACGCGCGACTCGCTGCTCGCCGCGATTGAGCGCGTGGATGTGGTCATCATCAACGACGCGGAGGCGCGTCAATTAGCTAACGAGCCGAATCTGGTTAAGGCCGCGCGCAAAGTCCTCTCGTGGGGGCCGCGTGCGTTGATCGTCAAGCGCGGCGAGTACGGCGCGGCGCTCTTCACGCGTGAGACTTACTTCGCGATTCCGGCTTACCCGCTCGAATCCGTCTTCGACCCGACGGGTGCGGGCGACACCTTCGCCGGCGGCTTTATGGGCTACATGGCGAGCCAGGAGAAATTGGACGAGGCGGCGATGCGGCGCGCGATGATCTTCGGCTCCGTGATGGCCTCCTTCAACGTCGAAGAGTTCGGGACCGAGCGCGTCCAGCGCCTCACGCACGACGAGATCAACGAACGCTTCCGCGCCTTCAAGAAGATGACACACTTCGAGGAAATCCCCTTCGAGCGCGCCGTCCAGGCGGCGAAATAAGACAGTGACAAGTGGCAAGAAACAGTTTCAGGTTTCAGGTTTCAGGTTTCAGGTTAAACCAGCTTTCCCAACCTGAAACTTGAAACCTGAAACCTGAAACTTATCTCTTGCTCATCACTCGTCACTTGTCACTCGTCGCTGTTATAATGTCCGCCGCCATAAGATCACACAATCAAGAGGGAAAATATGTTCTGCCCTGTTTGCGAGTCTGAGTACGAGGCGGGCGTGACGCAATGCCCGGACGATAACAGCGAGTTGGTCGAGCGGCTGACGCCCGAGAACAAGCTGCACGACGACTCTGAAGCGCGCTTCGTGCACCTGCACCACTTCGGCTCTCCAGCGGAGGCCGAGATGGTCAACGACCTGCTCCAACAAAACGACATCCGCTCCGCCGTACAGTCCGGCGGCCAGGACGTGTTCTCGCCTCTGCTCTCTTCGACCGTCGGCGCGATGGTGCTCGTGGACGAGCGCGACCTGGACCGCGCGCAGGAAATCTACAACGCCTACTTCGGCAAAGACACCACCCCGCTCACCGGCACGACGATGGAAGAAGACGCCGAGGCGGAGGAAGAAGAAAGGAATGAGGGATGAGGGACGAGGGATGAAAGGGTTTTGAATGAATCGCCCGTCGAATCAGTGATTCAACGAGCTTTCACTTCATCCCTCATCCCTCATCCCTCATCCCTGCTTTTCATGCCGACAGATGCAATCGTGGTTTTGATGACGGCCGGGAGTCGCGAGGAGGCGGCGCGGCTGGCGGACATGCTGGTCGGCGCGAGGCTGGCGGCCTGCGTGCAGATTCTGCCGGAGATTGAATCCATCTATCACTGGCAGGGGAAGGTCGAGCGCGCGCCGGAGATTCTGCTGCTAGCCAAGACCACCGAAGCGAATTTCGCCGCGCTCGAAGCGGCCGTGCGGTCGCTGCATACCTACGAGACGCCCGAAATCGTGGCCCTGCCCATCACGGCCGGTTCAGCCCCCTACCTCGAATGGCTGACCGCCAACGTCATCCCCCAGAACAAAGATACCGACAAGGCTTCTGCCGCCGGCTCGGACGGCTCGACGAAGAATGCCTGAGCCTGTCAGAGCCTCTTAGTAATCCGAAGCGCCAGTCAGGACCGCCTGCCGCCAGCGGGCGGGTGTCCCGTCGCTTTCAAAGGAGGTCAGGTGAATGCGCGGCTCGGTACTATTGATTATCGCCCTTTGCCTCTCGATGTTCGCAGGCTGTGCCAAAAATGAGGTCGGCCAGGTGAGCCAAAATTCTAACCAACAGATGAGCCAGAATCCTTACCAGCCGACCCCCTACGTCAAGCTCAAGCACCCGGAGTGGGCCAAAAACGCGACCATCTACCAGATCAACACGAGGCAGTTCACGTCCGAGGGCACTTTCAGGGCGGCGGAAAAGCACCTGCCGAGGCTGAAAGAGCTGGGCGCGGACATCCTGTGGCTGATGCCGATTCACAAGATCGGCGAAAAGAATCGCAAGGGCAGCCTGGGCAGCCCCTACTCCGTCAAGGATTACTACAGCGTCAATCCAGAGTTCGGCACGCTCGAAGACCTCAAGCACTTCGTCGCCGCCGCGCACGAGCAGGGCATGTACGTCATCCTCGACTGGGTAGCGAATCACACGGCCTGGGATAACAACCTGGTCACGGAGCACCCGGAGTGGTACGCCCGCGACTATAAAGGCGACTTCCGCCCGACGCCCTGGTGGGACTGGTCGGACATCATAGACCTGGACTACAAGCACGAAGGGCTGCGCAAGTACATGACGGACGCCATGAAGTACTGGGTGCGCGAGGCGAACGTGGATGGCTACCGCTGCGACGTGGCGGGTTTTGTGCCAGTTGATTTCTGGAACAACGTGCGGAAGGAGCTTGACGCCATAAAACCCGTCTTCATGCTGGCCGAGTGGGAGTCCAGAGACCTGCACGCCGAAGCCTTCGACATGACCTACGCGTGGAGTTGGTACGACGCCGTACGCGACATCATGCAGGGGAAGAAGACGGATTTGAGTGGGCTGTTCGTCTACTACTCCTGGAACGAAAGCTCGTACCCGCCAGAGAGCATACGCATGACTTTCGTGAGCAACCACGACAAGAACTCCTGGGAGGGGACGGAGTTCGAGCAGTTCGGCGGGGGGCTCGAAGCGGCGATGGTGCTCTCGGCGGTGGGCGAAGGGATGCCGCTCGTCTACAACGGGCAGGAGGCGGGCAACACCAAGCGCCTGCTGTTTTTCGAGAAGGACCCAATCGTCTGGAAAGAGCATCCGAACGGCGAGCTTTACAAGAAGCTGTTCGCGTTGAAGAAAAAGAACACCGCGCTCTGGAACGCGCAGTGGGGCGCGAGGATGATTCTAGTCCCCAACAGCTTCCCCACGAGAGTGTTCAGCTTTGTCCGCCGCAACGAACAGGACAAAGTCTTCGTCGTGCTCAATTTCTCAGGCCGACCGGAGAAGGTGACCTTCAAGGAGAATTTGTATCACGGGAAATACACGGACTACTTCAGCGGAGAGGCCGTCGAGTTAGACGGCTACACACAGTTGGAATTGAAGCCGTGGGGCTACCGAATTTTCGTCCAGTAAGATTAACCCCTCTAATAGTCGTCGGACACGGTCTTGTCGAGTTTGCGCAGGGAGTCCTGGCTCTGGACGACGATCTCGACGACCTTTGAAGGCGAGTCCGTGAGGTGCAAGAGGCGTAGGTCGTCCGCGGCGATCTTGCCTTCAGGGAGCATTATCTCTTCGACCCACTTCATCATCCCGCCCCAGTAGCTTGAGCCGAAGAGGACGACGGGAAAGTTCTTGATCTTGCGCGTCTGTATGAGCGTCAGCGCCTCGAAGAGTTCGTCGAGCGTGCCGAAGCCGCCGGGGAAGATGATGAAGGCCGCGCTGTACTTGATGAACATCGTCTTGCGGACGAAGAAGTATTTGAAGGTGAGCGCGCGCGTCACATAAGGGTTGCCCTTCTGCTCGAAAGGCAGCTCTATGTTGCAACCGATAGAGAGGCCGCCCGCCTCGAATGCGCCGCGGTTAGCCGCCTCCATGATGCCTGGGCCGCCGCCCGTGATGACGGCGAAGCCCGCGCGCGCCAGCAGCGCCGCCGTCTCCTGCGCCGCCTTGTACTGCTCGTGGTCCGGCTTAACGCGCGCCGACCCGAAGATTGAGACACCGCGCGTGACGGTCGCCAACTCGTCGAAACCCTCCACGAACTCGCCCATAATGCGGAACACGCGCCACGTGTCCGTGTGCGTGAACTCATCCGGCTTAGGGGTCTCAAGAAGTTGCTCGTCCTGCGTGACGAGAGGACTGTTTGTGTGTTCGGTTTCAGCCATAAGAAAAATAGGGATGAGGGATGAGGGATGAGGGATGAAGTAAAGAAAGACCAGTTCTTATTTCATCCCTCATCCCTCATCCCTCATCCCTTCCGTTATACCGCCATGATGTTGTAGCCGCAGTCAACGTGTATGACTTCGCCCGTGATGCCGGAGGAGAGCGGGCTGCACAGGAAGAGGGCGCAGTTGCCGACCTCGCGTGCCTCGACGTTGCGGCCTAAGGGCGCGCGCTCGGCGTGGTGTTTGAGCATCGTCCCCATGTTCGAGACGCCGCGCGCCGAGAGCGTGTTGAGCGGCCCGGCGCTGATGCTGTTGACGCGTATGTTGCGCTTGCCCAGGTCGTAAGCCAGGTAACGCGTGCTGGCTTCGAGCGCGGCCTTCGCCACGCCCATCACGTTGTAGTTCGGCACGACCTTCTCCGCGCCGTAGTAAGTCATGGAGACTATGCTGCCGCCGTCTGTCATTAGCGGCGCGGCCGCGTGCGCGAGCGAGGTCAGGGAGTAGGCGCTGACTTCGAGCGCCGTCAGGAAGCCGTCGCGCGAGGTGTCCAGAAACTCGCCCTCCAACTCTTCCTTCGGGGCGTAGGCGACGCTATGTATGAGAAAGTCGAGCCGCCCGAACCCCTCGCCGACGCGGCGAAAGGTTTCCTGAACTTCATCGGTCTTCGTCACGTCGCAGGGCAGCACGAGCGCGCCTTCCATGTCGCTCGTCAAACTCTCTACGTTCTCCTTCAGGCGCTCGCCCTGATAAGTGAAGGCCAGACGCGCGCCCGCTTCGCTCAAAGCCAGCGCCGTCGCCCACGCGATTGACCGCTTGTTGGCAACGCCGAAGATGATGCCGTATTTGTCCTGAAGCATTTGGGAGACTCCGTTGGGAAGAGTTTCAGGTTTCAAGGTTCGGGTTTCAGGTTCGTGGCTTTTAACTTGAAACCTGAAACCTGATTAACGTTCTAAAACGAGCTTCAGAGCTTGTTCGTTCCAGCGCCAGAGTTCGCGGCCGGCGGAGAGGTGTACGCCGCCGAGCCAGGCGTCTATGCCGTTGGCCTTGACGAAATCGTCGCGGCCCGTGCGCACGTCTTCACCGAACGCGGTCAGCTTGAAAGTCTTGTCCGCGAATTCACGCGCGTCGCCCGCGGCGGGGGCGTCAACGACGAGCAGCGGTCGTCCGGCTTCGGCGAGCCTTCTCAGGTCGTTCCAGAACTGCGCGTCGCCCAGCCCGTACGCGGCCTCCGCGCGCCCGAACTTTTGGAAGAGCGCGGGGAACTCTCCGTGCCCGCTCTGTATCAGTTCAAGCGCGAGGTTCTCGACGCGGCCGAGCCCGTTGCGCGTGGAAGGGAAGCGGGCCAGGTGGCGCAGCATCGCTTCCCTGAGGTAAGGCAGCAGGGAAGTGTCGCCGCCGAGCAGTTCTTCGATGGCGCGCGGGTCCGGCGACGAGTAAGCCCGCCACGCCTCGGCCCCGAGGCTCAATTCGGCTTCACTCACTTCGCGCCTCAACTCGAAGAGCGAGGCCATCTGCGCCGGAGTTAATTGGCCCAAGCCTCTGAAATCCGACACGCCCGGAAACTCCCCGACGCAGACGAGGCTCAGTCGCGTCTCGCCCAACTCGCGCCGCGAGAACCAATCGAGCAGGTAGACGAGCAAGGTCTGACAGAACAGGTCGTGCTCGAACCAGAGGACGACCTCTTCGTGCTCCCCGAACCCGCACAGGCTTTCTTCCTGCACGGCCAAGGCTCTCTTGCATTCTTCAAAGTTTCCACCGTAGGCGTCCGCCAGGTGGCGCGCGCGAAATTCGCGCCACTCGTCCGCCGAGACTGCGCCCGGCGTCGGCCCCGCAATCAGCGCCTCACGCCAGACCAGATGCTCGCCGGGCAAGCCCGAGCGCTTCAAAACGTTCGCCGAACAGTCTCCGTTGTGAACGTGTAGCATAAGACTCGTGAATCGTGAATCGTGAATCGTAAAAGAAAGACCGTCCGTCTATTTACGATTTACGGCTTTTAAGCGGCAGCGCTCTGCTCCTCGCCGTTCATCAGGGCTTTGTATTCGCCGCTCTCTACCCACTTGAGGATTTCGGAGACGCGCCAGACGGGGAAGGGATGCGACATCCCGGAAGAGATGATGTCGGCCCAGAAGCGGTCGAGCGCCTTCTCGTCGTAGTTCTTCTGGAAGTCGCGCGCCTGTACGAGAAACTGTTCGTAGTCAACTTTCGACGCGTAAGTGCCGCCGGAGAGTTTCATCATCGTGCGGCCGATGACGTGCGGGTCCTGCGTGACGAGGAGCGCCGCGCGGTCGCAAGAGAGTTCCGCACGCCTGGCCCAGGCCAGAAGCGCCGAGCGCATCGTCATCGAAAGCAGCTCAAGCACTATCTTCGCAATCGCGGTCGCGGCGAGCGCGGCGTTCGCCAGAAGCTCAAGCAAGCGCGCGGCCGTCAAATAGAGCACGTGCTCCGCGTGTATGTGGCCGACCTCGTGCGCGACGACCGCGAGGACTTCTTCGTCCGTCAGGCGCTCTATCAGTGACGAGTGGAGCACGATGACGGGACGCTCGACGCCGCCCGTGAAGGCGTTGACGATGGGCGACTGCTGTACGAAGAGTTCGGGCATGTCAACGCCGAGCGTGGTGCAGGCGATCTGCAACTTGGCGTGCAGGTCGGGGCACTGCTGCGGCGTGACCTTGACGGCGCTGGCGGTGAAGATGACGCGTATGGCCGATTCGCCCGTCACGGCGAGCAGCTTTTTCAGGGCCGAGTCAATGCCTGGGATGGCGCGCAGGGCGGCGAGCGCGCGGCTGTCCGCAGGGTGTATGTAGTCGTGCTTGTTGAGGTCCGCGAATTTCTTGTGCGGCTCGTCCGAGAGCGGCAGGCGGCAGCGACCGCACTTGGCCGCGCCGCCGTTGTCCCGCGTCTGGTTGCGCTGCCCGCAGTAGCGGCAGCGGATTGACTCAGTGCGACCATTCTCCGCGTTGGAGGATTCGTTCTCTGGCATCTTCTAATTCCTTCTCCGAAAGTCTTTGAAGAGCGCGCCCGCCGGGAAGACTGCCTTGAAAGGGGCCGCTCGTTGGCGAAGGATTATAAGGAAGCGGTCGGCAATCAGCAATCAGCAGCAGTGGTCAGTTAAGAACGAAAGTCTCTTGCTTTTAACTGACCACTGACCACTAATGTTTGAAGTGTCTGATACCCGTGAAGACCATTGCCAGGCCGTGCTCGTTGGCGGCGGCGATTGTCTCGTCGTCGCGGACGGAGCCGCCGGGCTGTATGACGGCGGTGATGCCGTGGCGCGCGGCTTCGTCAATGCCGTCGCGGAAGGGGAAGAAGGCGTCGGACGCGAGGACCGAGCCCGCCACGGGAAGCTGCGCGCGCGCCGCGCCGATCTTGACCGAATCAACCCTGGACATTTGGCCCGCGCCGACGCCGACGGTCTGCCCGTCGCGCGCGTAGACGATGGCGTTCGACTTGGTGTGCTTGCAGACTGTCCACGCGAAGAGCAGCGCGCGCAACTCTTCCTCCGTCGGCGCGCGCTCGGTCACGACTTTCAAATCTTCGCGGGACAGGCGGTGCGTGTCGCGGGTCTGGACGAGCATCCCGCCCGTGATGGTCTTGTATTCGAAACCCTCTGCGCGTCGCGGCTCTCCCGCGCGCAACACGCGCAAGTTCTTCTTCGCGCGCAACGCTTCGAGCGCGGCTTCGTCGTAATCCGGCGCGATGACGACCTCCGTGAAAATCTCCGTCACGGCGCGCGCCGCACCTTCGTCAACTTTTCGGTTAAAAGCAACGATGCCGCCGAAGGCCGAGACGGGGTCTGTGGCGAGCGCGCGGCGGTAAGCTTCTTCGTTGGTCGCGCCCGTGCCGACGCCCGCAGGGTTCATGTGCTTGATAATGGCACAGGCCGTCTCGTCGAAGTCGCAGACGAGCTGCCACGCGGCGTCCGCGTCAACGTAGTTGTTGAAAGACATCTCCTTGCCGCCGAGAATTTCAGCGTGCGTCACACCGCCGGTCGCGTGGAAAGAGTAAAGCGCGGCGGCCTGGTGTGGGTTTTCGCCGTAGCGCA
>DATFCB010000317.1:0-4777 GCA_035253525.1 Pyrinomonadaceae bacterium
ATGCGCTACATCAACGAGAACTACGACGAGGCGAAGAAGCGCATGATGGGGCTGGCCGCGACGCCGCCCGTGCCCACGGACATCGAGAACGCGCCGACCATCCGCAGCGACTACAGCGTGAGCAACGCGCTCACTTCGGGCTCGACCTGGATTCCGATCATGAGCTTCATAGCCTTCGCCGTCGCCTTCACGCTCTGCACGCGCGACAGCTTCCTCGAATGGGTCCAGCGCCACAGCTTCATGATCGTCGTGCTGACCTTGATTCCGCTCGGCATCGCGGTCGCCACCTCGCGTTTCGGCAAGGCGGGCGGCAACATGACGCCGTGGGAGCCGTCGAAGATTCCCTTCCTCCTCGGCTTCGCGGGCATCCTGACGGCGCGCTACAAGGATTTGGCGCGGACCTACTGGGGCATCCCGCGCGCGCGCGACGTGGTGCCTCTGATCGCGATGGCGGTCATGCCGTTCATCCCGTTCTTCGTCCTCAAAGACTTCGGACAGATGCTCGTCTTCAGCGGGGCTTACGCGACACTCTACCTCGTCGCCGTGCGCCGCTGGCCGCAGATGCTGCTCTTCGTCGGCTCTGTGCTGCTCGTCGTCAGCGTGCTCGTGGTCGGCGCGCTCCCGATTGACGTGCAGGAGAAGATTCCCTTCCTCCCGACCATCGCGAGGCCCGTCAAGGCCGCGCTTCCCGACCGCATACAACAGCGCTTCCACCTCTGGCTCGACGGCTTCGACCCGCCAAGCCCTGAGGTCAAGTGGTGGAAGAAGGATTACGACGAGGCGCTCGCGCAGAACCAGAAGATGAAGGACCTGGCGGCCGAGAGCGCCGCGATGCAGAAGACCGTCAACGTGGACGTGTGGTTCGACCGCGCCGCCTTCCAGCCCGCGCAGGCCACCTTTGGCATCGCCGCCGGAAGAGTCACAGGGCGCGGCCTCGGCCTTGGCTTCGCCGAAGTCATCCCCGTGGCCGACTCGGACTATATCTACGCGGCCATCGGCGAAGAGATGGGGCTCGCCGGAGGCGCTATCATCATTCTCGCGCTCATCATCTTCGTCTGGGCCGGCGTGCGCACGGCCATTGATGCGCGTGATATGTTTACCAAGCTTTGCGCCGCCGGGCTGACGGCCTTCATAGGCTTCCAGGCGCTGGTCAACATTGGCGGCGTCACGCGCGCCCTGCCCATGACCGGCATCACGCTGCCCTTCGTCAGCCACGGCGGCTTCAGCCTGATTACCAGCTTTGCCATGCTCGGGATGCTGATGGCCTTTTCGCACCGCAATGCGCGCGACGCCAAAGTGGCTGCGCGTAAAGGCAGGCGCGTGAGCCCCGACGATCCCGCTCTCCCGGAGGCAGTTCAATAATGAAGCACCCCGAAAAAGTAGACCTTCATTCGGCGTCCGTCTCGGACCGCGGCCTGAGCGAGAAGAGGCCGCTCAACGAAGACTCGTATCTGGTGGACCCTGAGCGGCGCATCTTCGCCGTCGCGGACGGCGTGGGCGGCGCGCAGGCAGGCGAAGTCGCCTCGAAGACGGCGATGGAAGTCTTGGACGAAGCCTTCCGCCACCAGACCGAAGGGGCCGACATAGAAGACCTGATGGAGGTCGCCATCCAGCGCGCCAACAACTCCATTTTCCAGATGGCGCACGAGCACCCGAAGCTCTCCGCGATGGCGACGACCGTCGTCGCGCTCCACCTAGACGGGCACGTCGCGACCATCGGCCACGTCGGCGACTCGCGCCTTTACCGCGTCAGCCCGGACGGCGGCCTCTACCGCGAGACGGCCGACCACTCTGTCGTGGAGGAAGAGGTGCGCGCCGGGCGCATGACGCCCGAGCAGGCGGCGCACCATCCCTCGCGCAACGTCATCAGCCGCGCGCTCGGCGCGGAGTCTTCGGTCGAAGTTGACATGAAGACGATAGAGGTCGAGGACGGCACAGCCTTCCTGCTCTGCTCCGACGGCATCACGCGCCACCTCCCCGACAGCGAGATTCGAGACCTGATTGTTTCCACACCCGACCTCGAAGCGGTCTGCGCGGAGATGAAGAGGCGCTGTTACGAGCGCGGCGCGGAAGACAATTTGACGGCGGTCATCGTGCGCGTCGGCGAGAACACTTTTAACTACGAGGACGAGCGCACGGTGCTGGCGTCGCGCCCCGACCTGGCGAGGACCGCGCCAGCGCTCAACGCTTCAGGCGAGACGGCGGCCGCCCACGCGCAGGCCGTCGCTTCGTCAGAGATGGTCCATGCGAGCGGCCCCATGCCGGCCGCCAGGATCGCGCCGCCTGCGGCACAGCCTGCGCTCCCGCCGCCGCCCGTCGGCGAGAACAACGCGCACGCGACGAACCCGGTGCTTGAGATGGAGTCGCGCGCCAAGGCCCGCAAAGGCGGAGGCGGGAAGGCTTTTCTGTTGATACTGCTCATCGCGGGGCTAGGCGCGGCGGCCTTCTACGGTGGAATGTACTGGCAGCGCGAACGCGGCGACGCGAACGCGACCAACGCAGGCGCGCCGCCCGTCACCGCGACGCCTACGCCCGCGCCGGACCCCGCCGCGGAGTTCGAGAAGAAGCGGCAGCAGGTGGACCGCGACCCGGCCAACATGGCGAAGACTCTGCGCGAAGAGGCCGCAGCCAAGGGCGCGCAGAACCCCCTGGACTCGACCGACCCGGAGTTCCTTTATCTTTACGGGCGCTCACTGATGCTGATGGGCGACAACATGGGCGCGATGCCGGCCTTCGAGCGCGCCATCGCTAACGTCAGGGCGGATACTTCGCCGCTGCACGACAAGCTGCGTGTGGATTCCAGAATCGCGATCATGGCCGTCGCTCTGCGGCTGCGCCGGTTGCAGCCCGGCGCTGAAGAGAAAGCCATCGCCGCCTTCGACGAGTTGATTAAAAGAGCGCCGTCACAGCTCGACGGCTCGCAGTGAACGCCCGAGCGGCCAGGTTCCAGGAGGAGATTCGCATGCTTGCCCCGCACGGACGCTCATGGAATAACCGTCGCTCCCCCGCGCTTCGCAACAATCGCCCCGGTCGCGGCATCTAAATCCTGCCAGGCCGCGCGCGGCCCTTTGGACGGAGAGCGCGAGAGAATGACGGAACTCAAACTGCAACAGTCCCTGCTCGACGGTCGCTACGAGATACTGGACTGCCTCGGGCGCGGCAGCTACGCCGAAATCTACGTCGCGCGCGATTTGGCCGCGTCGGAAGGGCTCCCGCAGACGGTCGTCATCAAGGCGCTCAACGTGCTCCTGCAAGGCGTGCCGGACGCCGACCTCGAACGCACGCTCATCGAAAACTTTCAGAACGAGGCGGTCGCGCTCGACCGCGTGCGCCACCCGCACATCATCAACCGCCTGGGCCACGGCACGGCCTTAGACCTGGCGGGGACGGCCTTTCACTACATCGTGCTCGAATACATGGCGGGCGGCGAGTTGGGCGCGCGCGTCCGGCAACACCCCTTCTCGCTCGACCGCGCACTCTTCTACCTTGAACAGGTCTGTTCAGGATTGGCACACGCGCACGACTGCGGCGTCATACACCGCGACATCAAGCCGCAGAACTTGCTGCTCACGGCCGACGCGCAGAACGTCAAGATCGCGGACTTCGGCGTCGCCAAAATAGAGGCCACGGAGGGCGCGATTACGCGCGTCGGCACCAACGTCTACGCCGCGCCCGAGCACAACCCGCTCGTCCAGACCGGCCCGCTCGACACGGCCTCGCTCAACACCCAGCCTTCCTTGACGCCGGCCGCAGACATCTACTCGCTCGCCAAGACGACCTACACGCTGCTCGCGGGCGAAGCGCCGCGCCGCTTCTCGCACCAGCAGATTACCGACTTGCCGGAGGCAATCGCGCAGAAGACCTGGGCCGCACACGTGCTCAGGGTCTTGCGCCGCGCGACTGAGGATAAGCCCGCGAAGCGCTACCAGACCGTGCGCGAGTTCTGGGAAGAATTGTCGGACGCGAGCCTTCCGCCGACGCAGCCCCTCAGGCCGCAGGACGGCGGAGGCGAGCGTGAGCGCCCCGTCTCGAAACAACTGACCGGCGCGTCGGACGCCGTCGGCGAAGCGCCGCCGCGCCCCCGTTTCGATTCGCGCGACGCGGTCAAGCCGTCGCAGTCGCGCGGCAACGGGGCCGCGCGCCCGCGCATAGTCGTCCCCGTGGCAGGCGCGCCCCGACACGCCAGAGTTTCCGCGCCGCTGCCGCCGCAGCCCCCACGCCACCCGACTCGCGCCACGGCATCCCCTCTCCCTGTCAGTACGCGGCGCGCTGACGACCCGAACGACTTCACGCCTGCGGAGGAGGCGGAGGCCCGTAGGCGCTGGCTGCGCGCGCTCGTCGCGCTGCTCATCATCGTGGCCTTCGCGGGCGTCCTGCTCGCCACGCATTTTTACGTCAGCCGTCGGCGGACACAGCAGCCGCAGCCGGGCGCGACCGTGGGCAACACCGCGTCGCCGGAGGTCGGGCGGGAGGGCGTGGTCAAGCTGCCTGCGAATCTGCGCCGCGACCCGGACCGCGCGAGCAACCCGCCTTTGAGGACCGTGCAGCGCGGCGCGCGTGTGCGAATTTTGAGCGTTAGTGATAATAATAGCTGGTACGAGGTCGAAGTCGTGGCCGAGGAAGGCGCGGGGCAGGACGCAGTCAAGCGCGGCTGGATGGGCAAGAGCACGATAGACGTGAATTGAGGGCCGTCTCAAAATCAAAGCTCAGAACTTTTGCGCCTTTGCGTCTTTGCGTGATAAAACCAGAACCACTCACGCCAAGACGCAAAGGCGCA
>DATFCB010000318.1:0-4502 GCA_035253525.1 Pyrinomonadaceae bacterium
CGCCGCGACGCTGAACGAGATGGAAGCCATCTGGCAGGAAGCGAAAAATAGTGACGAGTGACAAGTGACAAGAAAAAGCCATGATGTTATTTTTCTAATCCGGGTGGAGAGGCGTCCGGCTCGTCACTCGTCACTCGTCACTAATTTTTAAGGGGAATGTATCAATGGCAATGATTCAGTTCGTCAGTAATTACGAAGACCTGTCCACGGACAGGGGCTACCAGTTTAAGTTCCACTGCGACAAGTGCGGCAACGGTTACATGTCGCGCTTTCAGCCGTCGGCCACGGGAACGGCGGGGTCGCTCCTGCGCGCGGCCGGGAGCCTTTTCGGCGGGTGGGCCAGTTCCGCGGGCGATTCGGCCTACGAGATTCAACGCACCGTCGGCGGCAAGGCGCACGACAGCGCTCTTGCGAAGGCCGTCGAGGAAGGCAAGGAGCACTTTCATCAATGCTCGCGCTGCGGCAAGTGGGTCTGTCCCGAAATCTGCTGGAACGCGCAGGCGGGTCAGTGTGAGGATTGCGCGCCGGATTACCAGGAAGAGATGGCCTCGGCGCACGCGCACGCCAAGGCTGATGCCACGCGCCAGCAGCTTTACGAGAAGGCGCAGCAGACGGACTACGTCTCCAAGATAGACATGAGCGCCGAGGTGGTCGCCAAAGCGCCCGCGCGCCCGGCCGCGCAAACCGCGCCGACGGCGGCCGCCAACTGCTCGTCCTGCGGGGCCGCCGTCGGCAAGGCCAAATTTTGTCCCGAGTGCGGGACGCCGACCAGGCCCGCGCGCGTCGCCTGCTCCGGCTGCGGGCACGAACCCGAGAACCCCACCAGATTCTGCCCCGAGTGCGGCGCGAAGATGCCGCTCATCGGTTAGAAAAGAATTAACCACGAAGGACACAAAGGGAAGAAGGAAATTTGACCAGCAAATTTGAGAGCTGTGATTTCTTATCTTCCTCTGTGTTCTCTGTGGTTAATTTCACTTCTTCTCAGGCTTCAGTTCCCACAGCACGTTGACGATGACCCAGCGGCCGTTGGACTTTGCCATGTGCAGGTAGTCAACCCAGTCCGAGGCGACGACCTTGACGCTCGCCGCGTTCTCGAACACGTCCAGAATCGTCACGTCCTTCTGCTGCTTCTCCTTCGGCGTCTCCTTCCCGCCGCCGCGCCGCGTCCCCTGCACGAGCGACATCGCGCTCATCTGGCCCAGGCTGCTCCATCCCTCCTTGCTCGTGCGGACGATTCTTTTCGCCAGCTCCGGGTGGAGCGCGCGTTCCATGCGCTCGGCGTTGCCCTCGTACCAGCCTTCTATGTAATCGAGCGCCGCCTGCTTGATCGCCGCCGTGTCCGCTGGAGACTGCGCGCGTGCTTCCCGTGCCAGCGCCAGCAGAAGAGAGACGAAGACCAGCGTGAGGGAGACAAACAGGAGGCCGGATTTTCTCTTCATAATTGAGTCCTTTCAGTCGAGCCCTGATAAATTGATTTTACTCTCAAAGCGCAGGGAGTTGTGCTGACGGCTCAAGTCTAACCGCGCGGCACGTGGTCGGGAAGAGATTTGTGGCGGGGCGCGAGTTTCGTTGGGTGGGCGTGTTCTTCGGCGGGGCGAACGGCGCGAGCGCTTTCAGTCCGCGTGCCCGAAAAGCTCGTGCAATTTGTCGCGATAGCCGCGTCCCGTGGCGACGCGCGTCCCGTCTTGCAGGATGATTTCGTATTCGCCGCGAAAGAGCGGGTGAAGTTCCTTGATGCGCCGCACGTTGACGATGGCCGAGCGATGCACGCGCAGGAAGAGCGCGGGGTCCAATCTCTTTTCGAGACTGTTCATGGTCTCGCGCAGCAGGTGAGAGTCGCGGCCCGAGTGCAAGCGGACGTAGTTGTCTGCGGCCTCGACCCAGTCAATCTCGCCGACGCCGAGGAAGAAGATGCGCCCGGCCGCCTTGACGACGAGGCGCTCGGCGTACTTCTGATTCGTCTTCAAATCGTCAATCAGACTTTGCAGGCGCAGACTGATCTCGCTTAAACCCGCGCGTTCTATCTGCGAGCGGGCGCGCCCCAGAGCCTTCGTGAAGCGCTCGGCGTCGAAAGGTTTGAGAAGGTAATCGAGCGCGTGTACATCGAAGGCGCGCAGCGCGTATTTGTCGTAAGCCGTGACGAAGATGACGCTGGGCAGGCGTTGCGTGGCTATCGCTTCGAGGACGCCGAAGCCGTCGAGTTCGGGCATCTGCACGTCCAGGAAAACGAGGTCGGGTTCGAGTTCACTTATGAGGCGGATGGCCTCGCGCCCGTCGCCGCACTCCGCGACGACCTCCACGTCCTTCTCCTCCGCGAGGTGCGCGCGAATCCCGCGCCGCGCCAGCGGCTCGTCGTCCACAATCATCGCGCGAATCTTTCCCAAACGTTTCACCCTCGCTTCGCTTCCAGCCCGTCGCGGAAAGGAATCTCGATTGAGACTTCGAGGCCGCCGCCGTCGCGCTCGCGCATCTCGAAGCGGTGCGCCGCGCCGTAGAGTTGTTCGAGCCGCGACCGTGTGTTCGAGAGCCCTATGCCCTTCATCAAATCTTCCGGGCGCGCGGAGCCTACACCAACGCCGTCGTCCGCAACGGCGAGCCGCACGACGCCATTCTCGCGCGCGGCGCGAATCAACACGACCCCCGCGCGCGCACGCGGCGCGATGCCGTGGCGGATGGCGTTCTCGACCAGGGGCTGAAGGATGAGGTTGGGCACGCGCGCGTCGAGCGCCGCCGGGTCAATCTCCATCCGCACCGTCAGCCGGTCCTGAAAGCGCGTCTGCTCGATCTCAAGATAACTCTCCAAAAATTCCAGCTCGTCGTGCAGCGCCACCTCGTGCGCGCCCGTCTTCTCCAGGCTCGCCCTGAGCAGGTCGCTCAGGCGCGCGAGCATGCTTTGCGCCGCACGCACGTCCTCGGCCATCAGGACCGAGATGCTGTTCAGCGTGTTGAAGAGAAAGTGCGGGTGGAGTTGCATGCGCAGGGCGTCCAACTGCGCCTGTGCCAGTTTCGTTTCGAGCTGCGAGGCACGGAGTTCGCGCTCGCGGTACTTGCGATAATAATCGAGCGCGTGGCTCAAGCCGACAATCGCGCTGTAGGTCAGCAGGTCGAAGTGAAAATCGCCTATGAAGATGTTACGGAAGGTATCGAAGAAAGGGCGCTGGGCGAACCGCGATGCTATCCACGAGTAAGCCGCCAGTTGAAGAAACGCGAGGAGGACTCCGGCGACCAAGTGCGCCGGCAGGTTTCTGCGCCAACTCCGGCGTTCGAGCGGGAAGCGGCGCGCGAGCCGCAGGACAATGGGCGTCAGCGCCAGCCAGAGGTAGGCGCAGAGCAGCCACGCGGCCACCGTCCCACCCAACATCAAAGGTCTGCCGTCGTAGGCACGCACAGCGATTGCCTGGCTGGCAAAGAACAGCCCGAAGAGCGTCCAGCCCGCCGCGATCACTCCCCACTTCACCAAAGGTCTTCGCCGTGCGGCTTCGTCCTTCATAGCACCGCCTAGCTTATCCCGAAACGACGGGCAAGAGAAAGGCCCGCACCTGGATGGCGGGCCTTCCTCTCTTGCTTCTTGTCTCGACTAGACGCTTTAGTCGTTCAGTCGGATCGAGCGCAGCACGTTGCGAAACGCGGTCTGGAAAGTGTTGTAGTCGTTCTGCGGCGCGACCATGATGACGTAGAACAACTGATTGTTGCGCGTGAGCGTCGTGTAGATGGTGAGAGTCTCGTTGCGCCCCGTCGCCTCGTTGACGTTCGAGAGGTTGATGGCGAGCGCGTTGCGCCCGTCAACTGTGCCGGCCTGATAATTGCCCCGCGCGCGCAGGTTGCGATTGCCCTGCGCCAGCGAGTTGATGAAGTAGTCTGTCGCCTGGCGCAGATTGCCGCCCTGCGACTGTGCCAGTCCGACGTTGACGCCATGCGTGAAGACGGCCTGGCCCTGGACCTGCCCGTAAGCCCCTTCGGGGACGAACCAGACGGAAGACTGGCTCTCGCCCAGCTCACGCCAGTTGTCCGGGTATTGAAGCTGGAACAGATTGCCGCCGTTGAAAGTTCGGTAGCGCGACGACGGGTAAGCGACCCGCCCGCTGATGTTGCCCTCCGGGTAGTTGGACGGGTAGTTGCCGCCCTCCACTGGGTAGCGCCGTCCGCTTCGCGCGATCTCTTCCATAGAGGGCGCGCGGCCCTGCCCGCGCAGGCGCTGCTGTACCATCGCGAACTCCTCCGTGTTGCGAATGGGGTTCGAGACGCGCAGCATCGCCGCCTCCTGGTTGATGCGCTCGAAGCGGTTGCTGGGGTTCGGGTGGCTGCTCAAAAACTGCGGCCCGCCGCTCCCGCCCTGCGACTGAATCGTGCGGAAGACGTTCGCCAGGTCGCGCGGGTCGTAGCCGGCGTTCGCCATGATCTGCGCGCCGAGCACGTCGGCCTCGGTCTCGTACTCGCGGCTGAACTTCAGGAAGTAAGTGCCGACGGCCACCTGGCTGCCCTGGCCTATGATCGCGCCGGGC
>DATFCB010000319.1:0-4669 GCA_035253525.1 Pyrinomonadaceae bacterium
CACGGCTTTTGATTCGTGACAAAGATGTCCTTTTCGTTTTGGCCCACACGCCTCTTTTCGAGTCGAATCGCTGACGGGCCAGGCTGGCATGGTAGTTGTTAAGCGCAGCCTCGAAGTATCAAAAACCCCTCCGGTTCCCGAGGGCGACTAAAAACAATTGAGAGGTTACGGTTGAAGATCAATCTCAAGGAGACATCCTTCATGCCCCGCCTGCGTCGCGCCTTCGTCCCGGCGCTCTCTTTGTTCTGGCTCATCGCTCACTCCGCGACCGCGCTGGGGCAGTCCGTCGAAGAGCGACTGGCGAAGATGGAAGCGGCCGCCGCGAGCGCGCAAAGTGCGGGCGATAACGCCTGGATGCTGGTCTCGGCCGCGCTCGTGCTGATGATGACGGGGCCGGGCCTGGCCCTCTTCTACGGCGGGCTGGTGCGCAAGAAGAACGTGCTCGCGACCATGATGCAGAGCTTCATCCTGATGGCCGTCGTCACGCTGCTCTGGGCGCTCTACGGCTACAGCATAGCCTTCAGCGAGGGCACGCCCTTCTTCGGCAATTTCAGTTACGCACTCCTACGCGGCATAGGCGCTCAGCCGAACGCCGACTACGCGGCGACCATCCCGCAACAGAGCTTCATGCTCTTCCAACTGATGTTCGCCATCATCACGCCCGCGCTGATTACGGGCGCGTTCGCCGAGCGCATGAAGTTCTCGGCGATGCTCGCCTTCACTGTCCTGTGGGTGACGGTCATCTACTTCCCGCTGGCGCACATGGTCTGGGGCAAGGGCGGCTTTCTCAACGCGGTGCTGGGCGGGCGCGTGCCCGCACTCGACTTCGCGGGGGGCACGGTCGTTCACATAGCCTCCGGGTTCTCCGCGCTCGTCTGTGCCATTTACATGGGCAAGCGCATAGGCTATCCGAAGACCATGATGGCCCCGCATAGCCTCGTGCTGAGCTTCATCGGCGCGTGCATGCTCTGGGTCGGCTGGTTCGGCTTCAACGCCGGGAGCGCGCTTTCGGCCGGAGGGCTTGCGACGAGCGCCTTCGTCGCGACACACTTCGCGGCGGCCGCGGGCACGCTCGGCTGGGTCGCGGCCGAATGGGTCCGCCACGGCAAGCCGACGGTCCTGGGCGCGATCTCCGGCGCGGTCTGCGGCCTGGTCGGCATCACGCCCGCCTCCGGGTTCGTCGGGCCGATGCCGAGTTTCGTCATAGGCTTTATCGCAGGTGTGGGCTGCTTCCTGATGGTGACGGTCGTGAAGAAGCGTCTGGGCTACGACGATTCGCTGGACGTTTTCGGCGTGCACGGGACGGGCGGCACCATCGGCGCGATTTTGACGGGCGTCTTCGCGACCAGCGCCGTCAATCCTATCTTCAAAGATGCGTCGGGAAATCCGCTCCCGGTCGGCCTTGTTGACGGCAACGGCGCGCAGATTATCAACCAGTTGATCGGCATCGGCGTCACGGTCGGCCTCGCCGTAAGTGGCACACTAATTCTGCTCAAGGTGGTAGACCTCGTCATTGGCCTGCGCGTCAACGAAGAGGACGAAATTCAGGGCCTAGACCTCAGCCAGCACGGCGAGGACGGCTACAACTTAGACCTGGACCTGACGCCCGTCAGAACGACCGCCAAGGTCACATCATCTCCCCTCGTCACGAACGCAAACGTCCTCACAGAGCAGTTGTAAACGACCAACACCCCCTTAAACAATGCGGCCCGCCTGTCCCACTCAACAGGCGGGCCGTTCCTTCGATTGCGGATTTAAGAGCAAGCACTCAACAGATACATTGACTCAACACCTTTGCGCCTTTGCGTGAGGAAAGTCTCACGCAAAGGCGCAAAGGCACAAAGAAGAGATTGACGCTTTTCTTAAAGCCGCATTCCGCATTCGTCAGAGTGCTGCTTCGCCGCGCTCGCCCGTGCGGATGCGGATCACGTCGTCCACGGGGAGGACGAAGATTTTGCCGTCGCCGAACTTGCCTGTCCGCGCCGTCTTCATGATCGCGCTGACGGCGAACTCCTCCACGTCGTCCGGGATGATGACTTCGAGCTTGACCTTGGGGACGAACTCAATCTGGTACTCCGTTCCGCGATACGTCTCCGTATGGCCGCGCTGCCGCCCGTAGCCCTGGACCTCGCTGATGGTCATCCCGACTACCTCCACGTCCTGAAGGGCGCTCCGCACGGCGTCCAAAAGATGCGGCCTGATAATCGCTTCGACTTTTTTCATCCGATTCTCTCCTTAAATTTTTATCCCCTCATAGGCCCGCGACAGCCTTTCTTTCAGGGCCGTTTCGACCTCGCGCATGGCGTCTTCCGAGAGCTTCAGGCCGTCCCGGTCGGTCACGTAAAAAACGTCCAGCGCGTCCGCCTTCTCGGTCGCGATTCTGGCACAGACGATGTCCGTGCCGACGAGCGCGAGCGCGCTCGCTATCTTGTAGGCCAACCCCGGCTCGTCGTACGCGTGGACCTCCACGAGCGTCGAGGACGGCGAAGCCTCGTTGTCGCAGACAACACGCGGCAAATCGCGACGCCGCGCCTCTGTCGGGACGCTTCGCTTGCGCGGAGCGTTCCGCGTGCGCCAGCGCTCGACCATCGCAGCCACGTCAGCCTCGCGCGCGATTGACTTCTGAAGCGCGCGCTCGATGGCCGCGTGGCGGTGCGTGTCTATGGCGTGGTGCGTGGACGCCTCGCGCAGCATGAGCACGTCCAGGGCGACGCCGTCCTCGCGCGTGTTCAATTCCGCGCTCAGGATTTCGATGCCGTGCGCGGCGAGCGTGCCCGCTATGTCCGCGAAGAGGCCGTGGCGGTCGCGCGTGCAGACCGTCAACTGCGTGGAAGTAGCGGCGTGTCGCACCCAGCGCCAGGCCAGCGGGGCGCGCTCCAGTTCTTCGATGAGTTGCAGGTGGCTTGCGGCCGTCGCGGGCTCGGTGACGCGCAGGTAGCGGTCCGGCAGCAAGGCTAAATGTCGCTCGACCTCGCTCTGTGGAAGCTGGTGGTCGAGCGACGCGACGACCTGCTCTTTGAAGTGCGCGCGCTTGGCGGCCTCGTCCACGGGCGCGTCCTCATCGCCCGTCATGAGCGTGCGTGCGCGCCTGTAGAGGTCCCACAGGAGAGTGCCCTTCCACTCGCTCCATACTCCGGGGGCGACGGCGTTCAGGTCCGCGTAGGTCAGGAGCAGGAGCATGTTGAGCGAGTCCAGATCGCCCACGCGCGCGGTGAATTCCCTGATGACCTGCGGTTCGTTCAAGTCGCGCCGCTGCGCCACGTGTGACATCGCGACGTGCAGGCTGACCATGAGCAGCACTTTCGTCGTCTCCTGCGCCGTCAGTTGCAGGCGGCGCGCGATTCGCTCCGCAATCTTCACCCCGCGCGCGATGTGGCCGCGCCCGCGCCCCTTGCCTATGTCGTGCAGGAGAAGCGACAGGTAGAGCAGCGCGGGGTCCGCGATTTCGTCGAAGACGGCGCGAAGGTGCGCGCGCTGCTTGTCCTGGCCCGTGTGCAGCTCGTCGAGCGCCTCGACCGCCTTGAGCGTGTGCTCGTCCACAGTGTACTGGTGATAAAGGTCGTGCTGGACGAGCAGGCTGACGCGGCCAAACTCCGGCAAGAGGCGCGAGAGGAAGCCCGCGTCGTGCATCAGCCGGAGGACGAAGCCCGCGCGCCCTCGGCGGCGCAGGAGCCGTAGGAACGCGCTTGACGTGTCTGCGGAAGCGCGGAAGGTGGGGCGGACGGCCTGTAGGCTCTGGCGAATGATTCCGTTCAGACCGTGCCCGAAGGGAACGCGCGCGGCCTGGGAGAGCGCGAACGCGTCGAAGAGCGCGAGCGGCTTTTTGACGAAGAAGTCTGCGTCGCCGTCGAATTGCAGCCGGCCCTGGCTAATCGAGAACGGCTCGCCGCCCGTAGGAGTCGCCCTCCTCCCCCACCAGCGCCCGGCTTTCGTCTCAGCGTCGGCTGTGCGCGCGAGCAGAGCTTCTGAGAAGAGGTACAACTCGCGCGCCTGGCGGTAGTAATCGCGCATGAACTTCTCCGAGCCGAGCAGGTAAGCGCCGGGCTTGTAGCCCAATTCCTGTGCCAGAACGGGCTGAATGTCCAGGGCCAGGCGCTCGGTCTTCCGGCGCGTTACGAGGTGCGCCGCGTAGCGTATGCGCCAGAGAAAGTCGTAGGCGCGCGCCGACTTGAGCGCCTCGTCCTCCGAGATGACGCCGCGTGCGCGAAGCTCTTCCGTCGTCGTCGAGCCGTACCTGGCGTGAGCCGCCCACAGCGCCGTGTGGTAATCGCGCAAGCCGCCCGCGCTCTCCTTGACGTTCGGCTCCTGTAGGCAGACGGTCGCGCCGAATTTCAAGTGGCGGCTGTCGCGCTCGTGCCGGACGGCCGCGAGGAAAGTTTCCACGCGCTTACGCCGGTCTTTTTCGAGCGCTTCGACGAGCGAGTTGTAAATGCCCTTGTTGCCGGCGACCAGTCGCTTGTGTACGAGCGCGGTCTGGAGGTGCGGGTCCGTGCGCGTCGCCGTCACGGTGTCGCCCACCGTGCGCAGGCTGTGGCCCACGGTCAGCCCTGCGTCCCAGAGCAGGCGCAAAGCGTGCTCCGCCGCTTGCCTGAATTGCGTGGCGTGGTGGTTGCTGTAGAGGAAGAGAATGTCCAGGTCGGAATAGGGCGCGAGTTCCTCGCGGCCGTAG
>DATFCB010000320.1:0-3439 GCA_035253525.1 Pyrinomonadaceae bacterium
GCTCCTCTATGCCGACGGGGCCGCCCCAGTTCTTCTGTATCTCCTCGAAAAAGTGGTTGCGCTGCTCGGCCGTCGGGGCCCACGGGTAGTCCGGGGCCCAGATGCGCTTGGCGTAAGTGCCGAACATCACGAGCGCGGCCGTGCGCTCCGGGTAGGTCGCCGCGAAGAGCGCGGACATGACCCCGCCCTCGGAGACGCCGCACAGCGCCGCGCGCTCGGACCCGACGGCCTCCATCACGGCGCGCACGTCGTCCATGCGCTGTTCGAGCGTCGGCAACTCGTGCACGGGGACGCGGTCTGAAAGACCCGTGCCGCGCTTGTCGAAGAGGATGAGGCGCGAGAAGGAGGCGAGCCTGCGCAGGAAGCGCGCGAACGAGGGGTCGCGCCAGAAGTATTCGAGGTGTGAAATCCAGCCCATCACGAAGACCAGGTCGAGCGGCCCGTTGCCCAGCACTTGATAGGCTATGTTCACGTCCCCGCTCTTGGCGTACTTCGTCTCTGGCACGCGCATCAACTCCGGCGGAAACTCGTCCGCCGTGGTGAGAGCGCCGCCGGGTGCCAACTCCAAAGTCCTCTGCCCCGTGCCCAAAAGCGCCGCCGCCTGCGTGACTCTCCCCGCCTCCGTCTCGTCGTCCTCCTCCTCAATCAGCACGCGTGTACGCGTACGCTCGCGCAGAACTACAGTCTCGCTCGTCTCCTCCTCGACCACCGTCACCTGCGCCCTGAAGCGATAGCCGCGTCGCGGGACCGTTTCGATGTAGTTGGCCGCTTCGTCGCCGCCCGCAGACTGCAAGGTGCGGCGCAACTGCGAGATGTTCTGCGAAAGGTTGTTCTCTTCGACGAAGCTGTCGGGCCAGACCTTCTTCATCAGCTCGTCTTTGCTGATGACGTGACCGCTGTTCTCCACGAGCGCGACGAGCGTTTCGTAGGCTTTCGGGGTCAGCGGCACTGGCTCGCCGCCGCGCGCGAAGAGCTGTCCCTCGCGCAAATCGAGCGTGAGATTGCCGAACGAGTAGGCGCGGATTTCTGGGCCGAACTCCATTTTTGCCTCCCGAATGGGCCTTCAGAACTCTTTCAGAAAAATCTCAAAAGCCCCTAACGACTTCTCAGGCTCTGCCGAGTTACTTTCCGGGGCGTAGACGGACCGGGGCAATCACACGGCAGGGGTAGCTGGGCATCAGTCGGATAAAAACTGGCACACATTATAACCCGAAGCCCTTTGGGCCGAAGAAAAAGTTTTCAAGAGGTTTTGAGATGACCAAGAGAAGAACAGAGATCACCGTCGAGACCGAACGGCTCCTGGTAGCGGAACGCCACACGACGACCAGAGTCTGGTGCGTGCGCTGCGGGCTGGATGTCGAGACGGCCCCCGGCACGGAACAAGAGTCCACGGACGGCACAGCCCGGAGCGCACGGCCGCGAGAGGCCGGCGCGGACGCCGTTCGAGGAGGTAGGAATCAGGCCCAGAAATCGGGGGAAAATTCCCCAGGTTCGTAAAAGAGTCATGCTCCCACTGGCCCTCATGCGAGGGTCACCAACGCCAACTTTTAGCTTTTAGGAGGATTCAGATGAAAGGCAGTCGTTTCGTTTTCAATTTAGTAGCCCTCGTTGCTTTGACTTTAACCGCCAGCTCTTTCGCCCAGGCGCAGGCCAGCCGCACATTCGTGTCGGGCGTCGGCGACGACATTAACCCGTGCAGCCGCACGGCCCCCTGCAAGACATTCGCCGGTGCTATCTCGAAGACCGCGGACGGCGGCGAGATTGACGTGATGGACCCGGGCGGCTTCGGCGGGGTCACCATCACCAGGTCCGTCACGATTGACGGCGGCGGAACCTTCGCCTCGATTCTCAGCAGCGGCAACGGCGTCACCGTCAACGATAGCGATGCTGTGGTGACGCTCAGGAATCTTTCCATCAACGGGAATACGACCGGCAGCATCGGCGTCCGTATTGTCTCCGCCAAGTCCGTAACCATCGAAGGCTGTCAGATTTTCAAGTTCCGCGGAACCACCGGGCGCGCCATCAGCGACGAGCGCACAGCGGCGGGCGGGAAGCTGACCGTCATCAACACGACGATTAATGATAACGGGGCCAACGCAGTCGTCATCCTGCCGGGTTCGGGGACGAGCGGCGTGACGGCCGTCTTCGATAACGTACGCGTCTTTGATAACAACACCTCCGGGTTCTTCTTCGGCCTGGGTGCGAAGGCGACGATCAAGAATTCCTTTATCACCACGAACGGCAACGCAGGCATTCAGGCTGCGGACGCCAACACCAAGGTGAATGTCGTGGACACAGTCATCTCGAACAACGCCATCGGAGTTTTCGGCGGGGGCGGGGCTTCGGTCACGCGCCTCACCAGATGCACCATCACCGAGAACGGCACGGGCGTGCAGACCCAGACCGGCGGCGTGGTCGAATCGTTCGGCGACAACAACATCCGCGGCAACAATGCCGGTAACGCAGGCGTCTCCGGCGTCGGCCAGATATAAGCGAGGAGGCCAAAGATGAAGAACTTTAACCATCTCTTAAGACGCTCGCGTCGCCTGCTCGGCGCGGCTGTCGTCGGCCTCCTCCTGGTCGCCGCGCCAGCTTCGCTCGCGCTCTCCGCGCCGCCGCCGCCGGCCCAGCCGCTCGCGCCGGCAGAGGATGGCGAAGAGTACATCAAAACCTATGCGTCCGACTGCGCCACGCTGAAGATTTTCTACGCCCCTGGCGACCATGTCTGCGCCGAGGCGGGCAGCTTCTTCTCGCTGACTATCCGCCCGCGCCGTTTTCAGTGGGTCGCCCCGGACGGGCAGGTCGTGGAACTGAAAGACATTTCGTCCGACCCGCAGTTCAATATCATCGAACTCCCGGAGTCCGGGCCGTTCGCGCAGGCCGGGAAATGGACTATCCGAACCATCGGCAGGACAGCCTCGGTCAAGGCTCGCGGCAGCTTCATCGTCCGCAATCCCTTCAACGTTCAGCTCGACCTGTCAATCAATCTCAGCATCCCGGATTTGACTCGGCCCCTGGACCGCCTCGACATAGAGTTTCACATGTTCAACGACGGCCCGGACGATGCCCCGGACGCAGAGTTCGTCACAGAGGTTCCGACCAACATGACCTTCGTCGGCATGAGACAACTATCCGGCCCGGAGTTCGAGTGCGCAACGCCGAAGGTGGGCGATACAGGCACCATTACCTGCAAGGCCACGAGGGGCCTGGCGCTGGACGAAGCAGCCGAGTTTCAGGTTCAGTACCAGGTCAACGCGGAGGCCAGGGAGGGTGAGGTCTGTACGGCAGTCTCGCGGATCAGCAGTTCCATACGCGACTTCAACGAATGGGACAACACTGTCGAGGCTCGGACCACAATCGCTGCCCCGGAACGATAACCGAAACGTTAACCGAAACATTAACCTTCAAACCTTAGCGCCTCCAGCGTGAGATTAATTTT
>DATFCB010000321.1:0-2747 GCA_035253525.1 Pyrinomonadaceae bacterium
TGAAAACTCTTCCTTTGCGACTTTGCGCCTTTGCGTGAGACTTTTCTTACCGAACTAATGCCTCACGCAAAGGCGCAAAGTCGCAAAGAGCTGCGGGCCGTGAACGAGATTTCAAACAGGCTCTCAATACAACTGTCGCCGCAAACACTTTATGGAGTCTTCGGCTTCTCGTCCGGCTTGCCTTGTTGCGTCTGCGGTTGGTCTTCCGGCTTCGCCGCATCGGGGAAGCGCTGGCCGCTCGTGCGGTCGAAGATGGCGTTGCGGAGGAAGGCTTCGGTCGTCCAGGGAGGGCCGCCGCCACCAAGATACTTCTGGAACCATTCGAGGTGGGCCGTGTAATAGAGCGCCATCTCGTACCAACTCGGCCAGTGGCCCGCGTTTGAGTAGATGAGGAGGCGCGAGGGCACTTTCATCTTTTGTAGGTCCGTGTAGAAGTGCAGCGACTGCGTATAGGGCACGCGGTAGTCGCGCTCGCCGGAGATGACGAGCGTCGGCGTCTTGAAATTCCTGACGAAGTTCGAGGGCGACCACTTCTCGTAATTCTTCGAGTCCCACGGCGTGCCTTTCAAGTCCCACTCGGGGAACCACAATTCCTCGGTCGCGCCGTGAAACGAGCGCAGGTCGTAAATCCCCATCATCGAGGCGATGGCCTTGAAGCGGTCCGTGTGACCCTGCATCCACATCATCATGTAGCCGCCGTAAGACCAGCCCATCGCGCCCATCCGGTTGCGGTCAACGTAAGGGAGGCGTTCGAGCGCGTCCGTCACCTTCATCAAGTCCTCGTAAACGCGCCCGCCCCAATCGCCCGAAATCTGACTGGTGAACTCCTGCCCGTAGCCCGTAGAGCCGTGCGGGTTAGGGAAGGCCACGACGTAGCCAGCGCCCGGATAGACCTGCCAGTCGCCGCGAAACGCGTCGGCCCACTGCGACTGAGGCCCGCCGTGTACGTTCAGAATCAAAGGGTACTTGCGCGCGGGGTCGAAGCCGTGCGGCTTGACGATGAAGACGTGAATCTTCGCGCCATTCGAGCCTGTCACCCACATCGTTTCGGCCGGGCGCACGTCCACCTCGTTCATCAGGGCTTCGTTGAACGTCGAAAGCTTCGACGGGTTAGAGGCTTTGCCGTTGACCAACTCCGCGCCGTAAATCTCGTTGGGCTCGCCGACCGACCGCTTGATGTAAATCAGACGGCGCTCCGTTGAATCGAACTCGAAAGCGTCAATCGTCTTGTCGGCCAAAACCTCTGTGATCGCTTTCGTGTTGATGTCGAGGCGGTAAATCGGGTTCTGTCCTTCGACGGGGCCTGTGAAGTAGATAGTCTTGGAATCGTTCGACCAGTAGTAATCGTCTATCCAGTTGCGGAAGGATTCGGTCAGGACGGTCGTCTTGCCGGTCGAGCGCTCGTAAAGCGCGATGCGGAAGAGGTCAGACTCGTAGCCCGGCTGCTTCTGCATGCGGTAAGCGATGTAGCGGCCGTCGGGCGAATACTTAGGGCCGCCGTCGTAGGCAGGATTATCCGCCGTGATGTTATGCCGCACGAACTGACGCTCGTTGAGCGTGACGGTCCACAGGTCGTTGTTGGTCGAAGTGGCAGGCACTTGATCGTGGTTCGAGACGTAGACCAGCTCCGTGCCGTCCGGTGAGAAGTCGTATTGTAGAGGCCCGCCCAGTTGAAAGGTCGGCGCGTCGTAGTTGCCGGGCGTCACGTCGCGCGTCTGGCCCGTCGCGACGTTGACGACGAAAGTGTGCGTGCGCGTGCCGTCCTTCCAGGCTGTCCAGTGGCGATAAAGCAGCTCGTCCGCCATGTGCGCCTTGAGCGGCCCCGCCTCCCAACGGCTGGAAATTCTCTTGTTGCACGCGTCGTCGCCTCCGCACTCCGGGTAAACGTCCGAAGAGAAGGCTACCCACTTGCCGTCCGAAGACCACAAGGGGTCCGAGACTCCCGTCGAGAGATTGGTCAGCCTGCGCGGCGTGCCGCCGCCCGCGTCTCGCAGGTAAAGGTTAGTCGCGCCGTCTTTCGAGCTGATGAAGAGAATCTGGCGGCCGTCCGGCGAGAAGGTCGGCGAGTACTCGCTCGCGTCGCCGACGGTCAACTGGCGCGGGTTGCGTCCGTCAATGTCCATCGCCCAGATGCGGCTCGCGCGTTTGGCTCGCGCCAAATCCGAAGTCGTGACGACGAAAAGAATCGTCCGCCCGTCCGGTGAGACGTGCACGTCCGAAAGGTTCTTGACGCGGTAAAGGTCTTCGACGGTGAACGCGCGTTTCTGCGCGAGCGCGGGCAGGAGTGAGCAGGCGAGCAGGACGAAGAGCAGGGAAGCGCGACGCATCATTGATTATGACTCCTTTGGATAGGGACAGTGCCTGCAACCGCTCCCGCAGCAGTAGCCGCGGCGCAGCAGAAATTTCGCGGTGAAAACGTAAAGACCGTTCTCGACGTAAAAATCTTCGCCCTCGACGAGCGGTGGCTCATTGCCTTTCGCGGGCGCTTTGTCAGGCGAGCCGACTCTGTCGTGATCGCTATCGTTAATCACTGCTGCCTAGTCTATCGGAACTCCGCGAGTTTGAAAAAGTAGGACGAGCAAGAGAAATATCTAAGAGCGTGCTTCAAAACCCGAACTCAACGCCTTTGCGTCTTTGCGCCTTGGCGTGAAAAGTCGGTCTCACGCCAAGGCGCAAAGACGCAAAGGCGTTGAGTCAATCGGTCACTTGAGTTTTGGAGTGAGCGCACCTTTAAACGAGAGAAGCGA
>DATFCB010000322.1:0-5735 GCA_035253525.1 Pyrinomonadaceae bacterium
AGGGGGCGCGGCGAGTTGGGACAAGCGGCAGGGGGCGCTCCGGCGACCTCGACTCGGGCCAAAGCTGCCGTCGCGCGCAAAAACGCTCCTCCCGCCGACGGGCCTGCGCGGAACGAGCGCTCGGCCGCGAAGCTCAACGTCGGCGGCCGCACTTTCCAGAGACAGGGCAGCGTCTGGGTGGACACGGCCTACAATTCTTCACGCCCGACGACGAACGTCCGCCGCGGCTCAGAGCAATACCGCACGCTCGTCGCGGACGAGCCCGGCCTGCGCACCATCACGCAACAGATCAGCGGCGAACTCATCGTCGTCTGGAAGAAACGCGCCTACCGCTTCAACTGATTGCGGATTAGAACAAAGATTTAACTCTTCGCGCCTCCAGCATCTCCAGCGTGAGACTGTCTTTCACGCTGGAGACGCTGGAGGCGCTAAGTTTAATTGCGCAAGCAAGTCGCCCTCACGAGCGTTGCTTCCTCAATCCACTTCGCGTTACTTTAGCGCCGTTCCAGGACACACCGCTTCAGGCAATCGAAAATGGAGCCGAGATGAAAATCAGGAAAAATTTCCGCGCCGCCGTCCGCTCGTTTATAAACTCGTTCACGTCGCTGACTCTGCTCCTCAGTCTCTGCGCGCTCGCTCCAACTACTTCGCGGGCGCAGCGCAGGGGCGAGACACAAGTTAGGCCGGGTGCGCGGCGCAACCCAACAATCGCGCGCATCGTCTCGGAGATAAACGCGCGCAACGTCGAGAACACTATTCGCAAGCTCGTCTCCTTCGGCACGCGGAACACGCTTTCGGCGCAGGACAATTCCCCGCGCGGCATCGGCGCGGCGCGCGACTGGCTCTACGCGGAGTTTCAAAAGATCAGCGCAAGCGCGGGCGGCCGCATGACCGTCGAGAAACAGAGTTTCGAGCAGCAGCCCGGCAAGTACCCGCGCATCGCGCGGCCCACAATCGTCACCAACGTCGTCGCGACCCTGCGCGGCACGCAGGCAGCCGCCGCTAACCGCCTCTACGTCGTCAGCGGCCACTACGACTCCATGTGCACGAGCCCGACCGACGCGGAGTGTGACGCGCCAGGCGCGAACGACGACGCCTCGGGCACGGCCGCCGTCCTGGAGACGGCGCGCGTCATGGCTAAGTATGAATTCGACGCAACAATAATTTTCATGGCCGTCGCTGGCGAGGAGCAGGGACTCGTCGGCTCCAACTATTTCGCCGAGCAGGCGAAGGAGAAGAAGCTGGACATCGAAGCGATGTTCACCAACGACATCGTCGGAAATACGCTTGGCGGAAACGGCGTGCGTGACCGCTCGACCTTGCGCGTCTTCTCCGAAGGCGTGCCGTCGAGTGAGACTGCCGAAGAGGCTGGCGTGCGCCGTGGCGTCGGCGGCGAGAACGATTCGGCCCCGCGCCAGATTGCGCGCTTCGTCAAGGAGACGGGCGAGCGCTACGTCAACGGCATGCGCGTGATGATGGTCTACAGGCGCGACCGCTATCTGCGCGGCGGCGACCACATCCCGTTCCTCGAACGCGGCTACGCGGCCGTGCGCTTCACGGAGCCGAACGAGGAGTACAAGCACCAGCACCAGAACGTGAGGGTGGAGGGCGGCGTGCAGTACGGCGACTTGCCCGAGTTCGTTGACTACGCCTACGTCGCACAGGTCGCGCGCGTCAATGCCGTCAACCTGGCCGCGCTCGCGCTCGCCCCGGCGCGGCCCAAAAACGTGGGCATCGTGACGACGCGTCTGACCAACGACACGGACCTGAAGTGGGACGCGAACGCGGAGCCGGACCTCGCCGGCTATGAGATAGTCTGGCGCGACACCACCTCGCCCCTCTGGACGAACTCGCGCGCCGTAGGCCGTGTGACGAGCTACACGATGAAAGGCATGTCCAAGGATAACTACTTCTTCGGCGTCCGCGCCGTGGACAAACAAGGAAACCGCAGCCCTGTCAGCTTCCCAAAACCCGTCAGATGATTTGAAATTTCAAACCTGAAATCTCAAATTTTTTCGTCCCTACGCTCTTCCCGCGCGTCTAAATATACGTCAGCAGGGATGCGTGTATCCCGTCAATAATTAATTCTGAGCCAAAAACGGAAATTATGAGAATTTTTAGGACGAGTTCACGGAGCAGACTCTCAAATATTGCCCGTCGCGCGCTGGCGCTTATCTGCGTTTTGACGCTCCTGACAAGCGCACTGGCTTTCACGACGAACGCTGACGAGACGCGGAAGGCGCAGCGTTTGTCTGATGAGCAGCGCATTCTGCACTTGCTCAATCGCCTGGGTTTCGGCGCGCGCCCCGGCGACGTGGAGCGCGTGCGCGCGTTGGGAATCGAGCGCTACGTGGAGCAGCAGCTTTACCCGGAGAAGATTAATGACGAAGTGGCCGAGGCGAAGGTGAAGAACCTTCCGGCGCTTCAGCTTTCGACGCCGGAGCTTTACGCAAAATACCCGCAGCCGGGCGCGCTCCTGCGCAGGCTTGAGCGGAGCGGCGAAGTCCCGCCGGAACTCGCGCCCGTCATCGAAGCGCGCAAGCGTGCACAGGCCGCGATGGAGAACGCTCCCGCGACGGGAGCGAACGCGCAGGAGATGACGAAACCGGAAGGCGAGGAAAGAGCCGCGCGCCCGCGCAACGCGGAGGCCCGCCGCGCGCTGCGCGATTACCTGGCGAAGAACGGCATGCGGCCGCCGCAACAACTGACCGCGGAGTTGCAGGCGTCGCGCATCCTTCGCGCCGTTTACAGCGAGCGGCAGTTGCAGGAAGTCTTGGTGGATTTCTGGACGAACCACTTCAACGTCTTCGCGGGCAAGGGCGCAGACCGCTGGCTGCTCATCTCTTACGACCGCGACACGATTCGCCCGCACACGCTCGGCAAGTTCTACGACCTCTTGAAGGCGACTGCCGAAAGCCCCGCGATGCTTTTCTACCTCGACAACTTTCAGAGCGTCAGCCCGAACGCGGGCGCGGGCCGCCCTGCGCGGCGGCAGAACCGTGGCGGCGGATTGTTCGGTCTGATGATGGGCCGCGGCGCGCGACGCAATCAACAGGAGAATGAGATGCCGCGCCCGGAGCAGCAGCAACAGCGACGCCGTCGCGGCATCAACGAGAACTACGCGCGCGAGTTGATGGAACTGCACACGCTCGGCGTGGATGGCGGCTACACGCAGCGGGACGTGCAGGAGGTCGCGCGTTGCTTCACGGGCTGGACTATCCAGTCCCCGCGAGGCTACCGCCGCGCCGCGCTCGGCGAAGTTGATGACAGCGCCGGCCAGTTCCACTTCAACCCGCGCCTGCACGACGACGGCGAAAAGATTGTGCTGGGCCAAAAAATTCCGGCGGGCGGCGGCGTGAAAGACGGTCTGATGGTCCTGGAGATTCTGGCCCGGCATCCTTCGACGGCGAAGTTCATCTCGACGAAATTGGCCCGCCGTTTCGTCTCCGACAACCCGAGCCCGGCGCTCATCAATCGTGCTGCGGCAGCTTTCACAAAGAGCGACGGCGACATACGCGAGACCTTGCGCGCTCTTTTGACCTCGCCCGAGTTCAACTCGGCCGAGAGTTACCGCGCGAAGATCAAGACGCCGTTCGAGCTGGCCGTCAGCTCGATTCGCGCGCTCGGCGGCGAGACGAACGGCGGCCCAGGGCTTCACCAGTGGATTGCGCGCATGGGCGAGCCGCTCTACATGTATCAAGCGCCGACGGGCTATGCGGACGCGGCCGCCAACTGGGTCAACACGGGCGCGCTGATTGAACGTCTGAACTTCGGCCTCGCGCTCGCCAGCAACCGCATTCCCGGCACGCGCGTTGACCTCGCACGCTTCGGCGGTGACGCGAAAGCCGCTGGCGCAAATCTTGAGCGCGTGACGGATCGCTTCCTCGAAGTGCTCGTGCAGGGCGACGTTTCACCGAAGACGAAGGCGACGCTTCTCAAGCAACTGAACGAACCGCTCCCGGCAACGCCGCCTCAGACACGGGCGGCGGACGATGGCAGTATGCCTGCGGCGGACGGCCCCGGCGGAAGACGACGCGGGCGACAGGCCCGTGCTGCCGCAGTGGACCTTTCCAAAGTCAGCAACCCGGAACTCGTCAAAGTCGTCGGCCTGATTCTGGGCTCGCCGGAGTTTCAAAGACAGTGACAAGTGACAGGTGACGAGTGACAAGTTTTTGTCTTTGCTCGTCACTTGTCGCTGAGGTAAACATGAATAGAAGATTCTTTATCAAATCGAGCGGAGTGGCGTTGGCGAGTATGGGCGCGATGCAGGTGGTGCCGTCGTTTTTGCGGCGGGCGGCGCTGGCGCAGGGAGTCGGTGGCGGCGGGCGTCGTAAAGTCTTAATCGCGATCTTTCAGCGAGGCGCGGTAGACGGGCTGAATATGGTCGTGCCACACGGCGAGAGCGCTTATTACAGTCTGCGGCCGACGCTACAGATTGCGCGGCCGAAGGGCGCGGGCGCTGGCGAGGCGGCGATTGATTTGGACGGCTTCTTTGGGCTGCACCCGTCGCTGGCACAGTTTAAGCCCTTGTGGGATGCGAAGCGGCTGGCAATCGTTCATGCCGCGGGGTCGCCGGATTCCACGCGCTCGCACTTCGACGCGCAGGACTACATGGAGTCTGCCACGCCTGGAAGGAAGGGAACGCCGGACGGGTGGCTCAATCGTTATCTTCAAACCAAACCCGACGCTAAGCAGTCGCCGTTTCGCGCCGTCTCGCTGACGCAGAACATGCCGCGCGCGCTTTATGGGCCAGCGCCCGCGGTCGCCATCTCGAACCTCGCGGACTTCTCCATTCGCGCGGGCACATACTCGCAGAACGTGCAGGGCGGCTTCGAGGCCATCTACGACGAGAGCGTCAAAGACGTGCTCGGCGGGACGGGGCGCGAGACTTTTGAGGCGGTCAACTTTTTGAAGAGGGTCAACCCGGCGCAGTACAGGCCGGAGAACGGCGCGCAGTACCCGCCGACGCCCTTCGGCAACTCACTGCTGCAAATCGCGCAGATGATTAAAGCGGGCGTCGGCCTCGAAGTCGCCTTCGCGGACGTGGGCGGCTGGGACACGCACTCGAACCAGGGCGGCGCGCGCGGTCAGCTCTCGAATCTCCTGCGGCAGTTCGGCGCGGGTCTCTCTGCGCTCGCGACGGACCTGGGCGCGCGGATGGACGACGTTGTCATCCTGACGATGTCGGAGTTCGGCCGCACGGCGCGCGAGAACGGCACGCGCGGCACGGACCACGGCCACGCCAACGCCATGTTCGTCATCGGCAATGGTGTGCGTGGAGGCAAGGTCTACGGCGACTGGCCCGGCCTGAAAGCTGCCGACCTGCACGAGGGCCGCGACCTCGCGCTGACCACAGACTTCCGCGATGTCTTCGGCGAACTGGCACAGAAGCACCTCGGCAACACGAATCTGAAATCACTCTTCCCAGGCTACGACGCGAGCGCCGCGAAATTCAAAGGAATGATCTGAAGAATTATAGCCACTTGCAATTGAGTGTGACCGATAGGAAGTCTCACGCAAAGACGCAAAGGCGCAAAGAAAAGAGTTTCGTTCTTCTTTGCGTCTTTGCGCCTTTGCGTGAGATGTTTTCTTTAACCTACACTCTATTGCAAACCGATCGCCCAAGCCATCCCATCGGGGCCGTCGCCGGGCGCGATTGAGCCTGTGATTTCGAGCTTTTCGAGGTCAACGACGAGGACTTTGTTGGCCTCCATCGCGGCGACGAAGGCGCGGCG
>DATFCB010000323.1:0-5133 GCA_035253525.1 Pyrinomonadaceae bacterium
CAGGCGGGCGGCGCTCGACTGCCCTGCGCCTCGCTTATCCTCTTTGTCTTTGCTTGAAGGCATGACGGATTAACTCACGCTGGATTTCGGCCAACTCACGCACCATGTTCGGGTCTGACTAAAGGGCGCGACATTCCTGCAACCGGCGGGCGTCATGGAATCCGATATAGAAATATTCATCAGCTCAACTTCAGACTTCGACCCGGAGCGGGCCGAGCTGGAACGGCATCAAGAACTGCGCGGCCTGTGCAGGCAGTTTCACTACGGGGAGTTCGGCGCGGGCAGCGACGAGGAGGGCAACACTTCCCCCAGGGCCATTCTCGAAAGCAGGCTGAGGGGGACGGACGTGTTCATCTGCCTGCTCGGCTCGCGCTACGGCTCGCTCTATCAACCTCCAGACAGCACGAAACCAATCTCAATCGTCGAGTGGGAATTCATGACGGCGCAATCGCGCCCCGGCCTTGAGATCATGCCTTTTATTAAGAACGTGCCGCGCGAGGAGATTGAGGCGTCGCAACTGGACTTCATCGGCCGCGTCTCCGAGTTTGACCGGGGCAGGTGGGGCAAGAAATACAGCTCGCCGGGAGAATTGCCCGGCGTCGTGCACTGGTGCCTGCAAAAGTGGCTGGCGAGGCAGTACAAGAAGGCGCGTGTCAGCGCCGCCAACTGGCTCAACCGGATGCTCGCGCCCGTGGCGCTCGGCTTGATTCTCCTGTGCGTCGTCGTCAGCCTGCTTTTCATCACGCAGCTCGTCCCCTTCTCGCAAAGCTCCGTGTTCGGATTTTGTGCCCTCACGTTCTTCACAGTCCTACTCGGCATCGTGGCTCTCAAGTCTCAAATGGGGAGATGAAAAATGGCCGAAGAAGTAGATAGAGGCAGCAACCGCCGGTCCGAATTTGAAATCCTCTCAAGTAACTCTGCCGCGCCTCCGCCGGAGGAAGACGAAGCGGGCTCATTCCTCGAACGCGAGACGCTGCGGCGCAAGCGCATGCTCAGATTTTATCTGGCGCTCTTGGCCGTCCCCGTGGCGCTCGGAATCGCCGTCCTGGTCTTCGGGCGCTCCGACCGCAAGCTGGTGCTGGACGAGATCAGAACTCAAGCCCCGCCCATCGTGCAGAAGGAGGTCGGCGAGCAAATCGCGCCGACCATCAGGAGCGAGGTGCAAAGCCAGTTCGCCCCGACGCTCGAACAGATCGCCGGATTGCAAAGCCAGCAAGGCGAAGTCAAAAACGAACTCGACGCCGCGCGCAACGAGATCAACGTGGTGGAGCAGCGACAGAATCAGACGGCCGCCTCGTTGAAAGCCTCGCAGCAGGAGACAGAGGCGACGTTACGCAAAGAGAACCAATCGCTCAAGACCCAGATAGACGCGGTCGCAGGCTCAGTGAAATCCTCACAGCAGGAGACGACCGCCGCCCTCCGCAGGGAGAGCGAAGCTATCAAGAGCGAGGTCAGGGCCGACATAAGGGCGCTGGATAACGGCGTGAATCAGAAATTAAGAAAGCTCGACGGGCTCGACGAGAAACTAAACAGGCTCGACGCCATCAACAACAGGCTCATCCAACTCGAACGGCAGAGCGTCGAAGACAGGGTGCGGAAGTTAGAAAAGCAGGTGGAGGCGCTCACCGCACGCATCATTCAACTGAGCGATGGGCAACGCCCGAGATAGCCGCCGCGATAAATTTCAGTAGTGGTTCAGTTTGAAATTCTGAGTCATCTTCGGCAGGAAGAAGTTTCACGCAAAGGCGCAAAGGCGCGAAGGAAAGACTCACTGTCTTCTTCGCGCCTTTGCGCCTTTGCGTGAAACTGCCTTTTTCTTCGCCCCGCTTGAAACTGAACCTCTACCTAAATTTCCAACGGGTTGACAACCGCCAAACCGAAAGTGCAACCTCACATCTACTTTTCATCATCGGGCGGTCAAGCTCTTGGCGCAGGCATCGAGTAAAAGCGTGGGGCCGGAGGTTCCTTCCGGCTATCTTGAGTTGCTTCGCGGCAACCGCGACTTCCGTCTGTTGTGGCTGGGCCAGGTCGTCAGCCAACTGGGCGACTGGTTCGACACCATCGCGCTCTACACGCTGCTGAGCAAACTGACGGAAGACTCTGGCCGCGCCATCGGGCTGGTGCTCGTCGCGCGCTTCCTGCCGAGTTTCTTTGTCGGGCCGCTTTCGGGCGTGATCGCCGACCGCTTCAGCCGCCGCACGATTCTCATCGTCTCGGACATCCTGCGCGCGGTGGTCGTCCTCGGCTTCCTCTTCGTGCGCCGCCCGGACCAAATCTGGCTCGTCTACGCGCTGACCGTCCTGCAACTCGTCTTCTCGACCTTCTTCGAGCCGGCGAAGACGGCCGTCATCCCGTCTATCGTCTCGGGCCGCGAGTTGGTGGCCGCCAACGCCGTCTCGTCCGCCACGTGGTCCGTCATGCTCACGCTCGGCGCGGCCTTCGGCGGCGTCGTCACGGAATGGCTCGGCACAGACGCCGCGTTCATCCTGGACTCGCTGACTTACCTCGCCTCGGCACTCCTCATCGCCCGCGCGCGCTTCCCGCGCCGCCCCGCGCGCCCGAAGAGCAGGCTGACAATCGCGAAGGCGTTCGGCATCACGGACACCGTCGAGGGAGCGCGTTACGTCTGGCAGCGCCCGCGCGTGCTGGCCCTCCTGCTGGTCAAGCCTGCATGGGGCGCGGGCGGCGGACTACTCACGCTGCTCGCCGTCTTCGGCAAAAAGATTTTTCCCATCGGGGACGACGCGTCCATAGGCATCGGTGTGCTCTACGCGGCGCGCGGCATAGGCACGGCCATCGGCCCCATCCTGATGCGCCGCGTCGCGGGCGAGACGCGCGCGAACATGCAGACGGCCATCGGCGTCGCGTTCCTCGTCGGCGGCCTCTTCTACGCGGCCTTCGGCGTTGCGACCAGTTTCGTCGTGGCGATCATTGTGCTGATGATCGCGCACGCGGGCGGCAGCATCGTCTGGGTCAACTCCACCGTCCTCTTGCAGCGCACCGTCGAGGATAACTTTCGCGGGCGCGTCTTCGCCGCCGAGTTCGCGCTGCTGACGCTGACGATGGCCGCGTCGAATTATCTGGTGGGTGAATTATTGGACCGCTTTCACTTCTCCCCGCGGTCGGTCACGGTCGGCATCGGAATCTTCTTCATACTGCCGGGCCTGCTCTGGTTTGCGACGCGGCGCTGGTGGGATAATGGGCGGGGCGAGCGAGCCGGGGAGGCGTTGGAGACAGGCAAGCGCTTTGAGGAGACTGTCGGTGTCGTGAGGTGAACGCGAGAATGGGCTTCTTCCAAAAACTGTTTGGGTCTCTGCTCTCGAAGGAGACGATGGACAAGATGCAGGCCGAGTCCGAGGACTGGATGGTTCAATGCAAGTGCGGGCACGAGACTTCCGTCTGGTCGCTCGGCGGCATCCGCTACGGGGGAAAGTCAACGGGCAAGCGGACGCTGATTAAGTGCCAGAAATGCGGCAAGCGCACCTGGCATCGCTTCTACCGAAAATCAATGGGGCAACCGCCAGCTTGATTCTGGATTGAAAGTCAGGCGTCAGGCTTTTCTTTGCGTCTTTGCGTGAAAAATCCAAAACCATCTCACGCCAAGGCGCAAAGACGCAAAGGGGTTGAGTGATTGAGCAGCTTGAGCTCTGAAATTGTTCCCAAGTCCGCTGTCGAAATCGTCGGCATGAGCGCCGCCGATTGGGAGGCAGTGCGCGCCGTTTATCTTGAAGGCATCGCGACCGGCGACGCCACGTTCGAGACCGTTGCGCCCGCGTGGGAGAAGTGGGACGCGGCGCACCTGCCGCATTGCAGGCTGGTCGCCAAATTTGGCACAACAATCGCCGGGTGGGCGGCGCTCTCTCCCGTCTCGGCCCGCCGCGTTTACGCGGGTGTGGCGGAGACGAGCGTCTACGTCGCCGCCGCTTTCAGGGGCACGGGAGTCGGGCGCGCGCTGCTCCGCGCGCTCATCAATTGTTCGGAACAACACGGCATCTGGACCTTGCAGGCGGGCATCTTCCCGGAGAACGCGGCGAGCCTCGCGCTCCACCTTCAACACGGCTTCCGCGAAGTCGGGAGACGCGAGCGGCTGGGGAAGATGAACGGAAGGTGGCGCGATGTCATACTACTTGAGCGCAGGAGCGAGGTGACGGGGGCGGAATGAAAGTTAAAGTCGGCGTGATGGGTTCGGCTGACGATGCGCTGCCCGGCGGCGTCGAGGCAGCGGTGCGCGAGAAGGCCGAAGCGTTGGGGCGCGAGATAGCGGCGCGCGGCCTGTTGCTCCTGACGGGCGCGACGACTGGGCTGACCTACATCGTCGGCAAGACCGCGCGCGCGGCGGGCGCGTTTCACATAGGCGTCTCGCCCGCGAGCGACGAGCGCGAGCACGTCGAAAGATACCGCCTGCCGCTCGACTCGGCGGACGCGATCATCTACACGGGCTTCGGCCTCAAGGGCCGCAACGTCGTGCTCGTGCGCTCGTGCGACGTGCTGCTTTTCATCGGCGGCTCGATGGGTTCGCTGAACGAGTTCACCATCGGGCACGACGAGGGGCGCGTGATGGGGTGTCTGACGGGGACGGGCGGCGTGGCCGACGAGGCCGAGCGCCTGCTCGAAATTTTCCCGAAGCAGACGGGCGCGTGTGTCCTGCACGGCGAAGACCCTGCGCGGCTCGTCGCGGCGTGCCTCGAAGCGTTCGCGCAGACAAGGAGAGATTGAAAATGGATTTGGGGATTGGCGGACGCGTCGCACTCGTCGCCGCCGCGAGCCGCGGGATAGGCTTCGCCGCCGCGTACGAATTGGCCCGCGAAGGCGCGCGCGTCGGCTTGTGCTCGCGCGACGAGGGGCGCGCGACCAGTGCGGCCGAACGCATCGCGCGCGAGACGGGAGCGGAGGTCTGGGGTGTGGCGGCCGACGTGACACGGGACGAGGACGCAAGGCGCTTCGTCCAATTGGCCGAAGAGCGCGCGGGCCGTGTTGACATCCTCGTGACCAACGCGGGCGGGCCGCCTGCGGGGACGTTCGCGGACACGGAGTTGGACGTGTACCGCCGCGCCTTCGAGTTGAACGCGCTCTCGGCCATACGCCTGGCACAACTCGTCGTGCCAGGGATGCGCGAGCGCCGCTGGGGCCGCG
>DATFCB010000324.1:0-8202 GCA_035253525.1 Pyrinomonadaceae bacterium
TGCCGGGGAGTTGGCGAACTAGCTCGCGCATCTCAAGGGCCAGGAGCGCGCCCATTAGCTCCGGCACGGAGAGGTTGGTCTGCGCGGCGAGATCGTCAATGTGCACGGCCTCGTCCGCCGTGAGCAGGTCGAAGACGGCGCGCTCGGCCGCCGAGAGGTCCGCGGGGGCGAGCGGCATCTGGCCTACGGGTCCCTCTTCTTTCTTCTTCGTCTCGGGCGGCAGCAGGCGCGCGGCTATCTCCTGCGGCAGTTCTTCGACAATGTCTTGCCACTGCTGGACGAGTTTGGCGCCCGCGCCTTTTATCAGGTAGTTCGTCCCGAAGGAGTTTCGCGAGGTGATGTTGCCGGGCACGGCGAAGACTTCTCTTCCCTGTTCGAGCGCGAGCCGCGCGGTGATTAAAGAGCCGCTGTTCTCGGCAGCCTCGACGACGAGGACGCCCAGGCTGAGGCCGCTGATGACGCGGTTGCGGTAGGGGAAATTCTGCGGCGCGGGCGGAGTCTCAAGCGGAAACTCCGAAACGAGCGCGCCGCCCGCGGCCAGAATCTCCTGTGCCAATTTCCTGTGGTCGCGCGGGTAGACCTGATCCAGCCCCGTGCCCATCACGGCGACGGTCCGGCCCCCGGCTTCGAGCGCGCCGCGATGCGCCGCAGCGTCTATCCCGCGTGCGAGCCCGGAGATGATCGTCACGCCCCGCTGTGCCAAATCGCGCGCGAGCATCTGGGCCGCGTTCTGCCCGTAGGTCGAAGAGCGCCGCGAGCCGACCACCGCCACGCACGGCGCATTCAGCGACTCTTCCCAGGCACCCTTGAGGTAGAGCGTGACCGGCGGGTCGAAAATCTCGCGTAGCAACGCCGGGTAAACCCCATCGTCCAGGAGCAGCAGGTCCGCGCCCAGCTCACGCACGCGCTCGATCTCTTTTTCGGCCTTCTCGAACAGCTCGCGCGCCCTGATGCTCTCGATTGCTTCGGGCCGCAGGCGCAACGATTCAAGCTCGCCCCTGGTCGCGTTAAAGACTGCCTCCGCCGACCCGAAACGTTCGAGCAACTTCGCCGCCGCGCGCGGCCCCACGCCCGGCGTCATGTTCAAAGCGATCCACTCTTTCATAAATCAAGGGATGAGGGATGAGGGATGAGGGATGAAAGGGATTGAATGACTGATTCAGCCGGGCGGCGGCTCAATCCAGTTTTTCATTCATCCCTCATCCCTCCGCCCTCATCCCTTAATCTTTGGCGGAGGCGTGTGGGAATCGAACCCACCTGAGCCTGCTCTCACAGTCTCACGGACGGTTTTGAAGACCGCGCCCGTCACCAGACGAGATGCGCCTCCCTGATAGGGTGGAGTGTGTAAGAAGCTACGCGCGCGGGCGCGCGCCTGTCAAGATTCGCGTGTTGAAAGATGGTCAGCCGCCGAGGTGTTCGAGCCGGCGTCGCGCCTTCGTAATCTGCCGGTCAATGTTCTCTGCCATCTGGGCCAGCGCGTCGCGCCCCGCGCTCGCGTCCTCGTCTACCTTGAGCTTGAGGCGGTAGAGGCCGTCCTGGCGTATGCGCTTGAGGCCGAACTCTATGGTGTTGAGTTCGCCTTTGAGGCGCAGGAATTGACTCGCCAAATCCTCTTCGCCTTCGTCCGCCGCTCCTTGCGTCGTGCAGAAGAAGTGCAACTGCTCGTCGCCTAACAGCGTGTGCAGGCTCTCTACGTCGCCCGCCTGGTAGGCGCGGCTCGCCTCGGCCATGACGGCGTGGCGGCGCGACGCCTCCCGCTCGTCCGCCGCGTGGTCCGGGTGAAAGAGCCTCGCAACGGACCAGAACAATTTGCGCATGGCAGACTTGCCCGTCGCGACGCTCGAAGGAGCCGCGTCGTCTGAAGCCACGTTCTCCTCAGCGTCCGTCTCCATTTCGAGATCGAAGAGACGCGCCTCGGCCTCTTTGATACTGCGCTCGACCTCGCCCAACTCGGCCAGCCTGCCGCCCACTATCTGCGCGTATTGCTCCTTGAAGGCGCGCAGCTCCTGCTGTAGTGCGGCCAACTCCGCGCGCCGCTCGGCCAGCAACAGTTCGAGCCTGGAGACTTGAAGCTCCAAATCTGGCTGTGCGTTCTGCGCCGCGCTTTCGTGAAGACTCAGGCTCTGCATAAATACTCCAAAACCCCGACAGTGTAACAGGAAGCCGCCGAAAAGTCGCAAGCCCAACGCCTGAGCGCCCGCCCAGGCTTGACTGACCAGAGCCGGGCCGTTAAGATAAATCGAACGGACGTTCGAACGGCCGACAAAAAAGCCTGATTGCCCTGTAAAATCGCCTTTTGTGCGGGCGAGCGCCTGTTTAGACCGATAAATTGGAGTCGAGTGCTTAGGATGGTTAATTTCGAGACTTCGCCGGAGAATTACCGGCACTGGAAACTGAAATTGGACGGCGCGGTCGCCACGCTTTCGATGGACGTGCAGGAAGACGCGACCTTAGGCGACGGCTATAAACTGAAATTAAACTCCTACGACCTGGGCGTGGACATAGAATTGGCGGATGCCGTCCAGCGCCTGCGCTTCGAGCACCCGGAGGTGCGCGTCGTGGTCGTCACGAGCCTCAAGCCACGCATCTTCTGCGCGGGCGCGAACATTTACATGCTCGGGACTTCCTCGCACGCCTTCAAGGTCAACTTCTGCAAGTTCACCAACGAGACGCGCTGCGCCATCGAAGATGCTTCCCTTCATTCGGGCCAAAAATACGTCGCGGCGCTGAACGGCACGGCGTCCGGCGGCGGCTACGAGTTGGCGATTGCCTGCGACCAAATCTTTCTGGTGGACGACGGCAACTCGGCCGTCTCGCTGCCCGAAGTCCCACTGCTCGGCGTGTTGCCGGGTACGGGCGGTCTGACGCGCCTGGTGGACAAGCGCAAGGTGCGCCGCGACCGCGCGGACGTTTTCTCGACGCTCGCCGAAGGGCTCAAAGGCAAGCGCGCCAAAGAGTGGGGACTGATTGACGGCTACTTCCCGACCAGCAAGTTTCAGGACTCGGTGGCCGAGCGCGTGCGCGAATTGGCCCAGGACGGCGGGCAGGAGAAGCCCGCGCGCGGCATCGTGCTCAACCCCCTTCAGGTCGAAGCCGGGAGCGGGGGCCGCGAGTACAAGTACGTCAGCCTGAAGTTGAACCGCGAGAAGCGCTACGCGGACTTGACCGTGCGCGCGCCGGAAGCGGACGCGCCCGCTTCAGTCGAAGAGATAGAAAAACTCGGCGACGCTTACTGGCCGCTTCAGGCTTACCGCGAGTTGGACGACGCCCTGCTTCACCTGCGCGTCAACCAACTTGAGATCGGTCTGGTCTGCCTGCGCACGGAAGGAAATATTGAAAACGTGCTCAAGGTTGACGAGACGCTCTCCGCGCACAAAGACCACTGGCTCGTACGCGAGATCGTCCTGCACATGGCGCGCGTGCTGCGCCGGCTGGATTTGACGGCCAAGAGCTTCTTCGCATTGATTGAGCCGGGCAGTTGCTTCGCGGGCAATCTGCTCGAACTGGCGCTTTCGGCCGACCGCACATACATGCTCAACGACCCGGACCAGAAGATTGAACTCGCCACGAGCGAGTTGAACGAAGGCGCGCTCCCGATGTCGAACGGCTTGACGCGCCTGCAATCGCGCTTCCTGGCGGAGCCTGAGAAGGCGTTCGAGGTGCTTGAGCACGAAGGGACGTTCTCGACGGAAGAGGCCGAAGAGGCCGGGCTGGTCACCTTCGCGCCGGACGATTTGGACTGGGAGGACGAGATTCGCGTCGCCATCGAAGAGCGCACGTCGCTCTCGCCCGACGCGCTGACGGGGATGGAGGCGTCGCTCAGGTTCGCCGGCCCCGAGACGCTCGACACCAAGATTTATGGCCGGCTGACGGCCTGGCAAAACTGGATTTTCCAGCGCCCCAACGCCACGGGGCCGCAGGGCGCACTGACCAACTACGGCAAGCCCACGCAGCCGCAGTTCGATTACAAGAGAACGTAAAGGCAGTGATAAGTGATAAGTGATGAGTGATAAGAAGAAACCTTCTTGCTTTTACTCATCGCTCATCACTTATCACTTATCACTTCGGAGAAATGATGGAATTATACGAACGCATTCCTAACAACGTGAATCTGTCGCAGGACAAGCGGCTGCTCAGGGCGCTGGAGAAGTGGCTGCCGAATTATCTGGACTGGTGGCGGGAGATGGGGCCGGACGGGTTCCAGGAGAAGGAAGTCTATTTGCGCACGGCGGTCGGCGTGGACGCCGAAGGGTGGGCCAATTTCGATTACGTCAAGATGCCCGACTATCGCTGGGGAATCTTCCTGAAGCCGGCGGAGGCGGACGCGCGTGTCGGCTTCGGAGACAACTACGGGATGCCCGCCTACCAGGAGGTGCCGGGCGAGTTTCGCAACGCCCTGCGCCGCATCATCGTCACGCAGGGCGACACGGAGCCTGCGTCTGTCGAGCAGCAGCGTGAACTCGGCAAGACCTGCCCGTCGCTCTACGACCTGCGCAATCTCTTCCAGGTGAACGTCGAAGAAGGCCGCCACCTCTGGGCCATGGTCTATTTGCTGCACGGCTACTTCGGGCGCGATGGGCGCGACGAGGCCGACGCGCTGTTGGAGCGCCGGAGCGGCAACCCGGACAAACCGCGCATCCTCGAAGCCTTCAACCAGCCGTGCGACGACTGGCTCAATTTTTTCTGCTTCACGATGTTCACAGACCGCGACGGCAAGTACCAGCTCGCGGCGCTCGCCGAAAGTGGCTTCGAGCCTTTGGCGCGCACCTGCCAGTTCATGCTGACTGAAGAGGCGCACCATCTCTTCGTCGGCGAGACGGGCGTGGGCCGCGTCGTCAAGCGCACGGCGCAACTGATGAAGGAGGCGGGCGAAGGCGGCGACGTGCGCGAACTCGGCGGCATCCCGCTCGACCTCATTCAAAAGTACATCAACTTCTGGTTCAGCTACTCGCTAGACCTCTTCGGCGGCGAGATCAGCTCGAACTCCGCGGACTTCTTCGCCGCCGGCTTGAAGGGACGCTTCAAGGAGCAGGAGCAGTACGAGGACCACGTCGCGGCCGAGGGCTCTTTCACCATCACCGTGATCGAAGACGGAAAGCTCGCGCCGCGCGAAGTGCCGCTGAGGAACGCTTTGAACGAGGTCTTGCGCGGCGAGTACGTCAAGGACTGCGAGCGCGCGATGACGCGCTGGAACAAGTACCTGAGAGACGAGGGGCTGGACGCGCAGCTTTATCTGCCGAGCACACGCTTTCACCGCCACGTAGGCGAGTTCAGCGGGCACACCTTCGACGTTCACGGGAGCATCATCACGAAGGAAGAGTTCGAGCGGCGCAAGGCCGAGTGGCTGCCCTCAATCGAAGACCGCGAGTACGTGCGCAGCCTGATGCATCCCGTGACCGAGCCCGGCAAGATCGCCAACTGGATCGCGCCGCCGGCGGCCGGAATTAAAGGTAAGCCGTTCGAGTTTGAATACGTCAGATTGTGACGGAAGACATAACCGCGTAGGCATGGGGAAGAATTATTTCAGATAGCAGATTTGAAATTTCAAATTTTGAGATTGTTCTTCTCCGTGCTCGCGGTCGTTAATTCCACTTATGGTCTCTAACCTGTCCGAAAATTTCACGCGCTACGATCAAAAGCTGGAGTTCATCCTGCGCAACGCGGCGCGCATCTTCGCGGAGAAGGGTTATCACTCGACGACGATGCGCGACATCTCGCGGGAGACTGGTGTCAGCCTCGCGGGGCTTTATCACTATTGCAAGTCGAAAGAGGAGTTGCTTTTTCTCATCCAGGACAACTGCTTCGGGCGCGTCCTCGAACGCCTTCAGGAGCGGCTGCGGGAGACGAGCGAGCCGGTGGAAAAGCTGCGTTTCGTCATCGAGAACCACCTCTCTTTCTTCGCGGCGAACATGGCCGAGATGAAGGTGCTCTCGCACGAGGCGGACTCGCTCGCGGGCGAGTTGCACGCGCACGTCTCCGACAAGAAGCAGCAATACACGCAGCTCGTCCGTCAGATTCTGTCTGAAGTGCAGCAGGCGCAAACCGGCGACGCGCGAAAGGTTGATATAACAGTCGGGACCTACGCGCTGTTCGGCATGATGAACTGGATTTATAATTGGTACGACCCGCGCGGCGTGCTGTCTGTCAACGAACTGGTGGAGAACATCACGCGGCTCTTCCTGACAGGCTTTCTCGTCGGAGCGCGTGGCGATGAGCTACAATTCGGGTCAAAGGTGACCGAAGCCGGACGCCCCAGCGTCTGGCGCGCGACGTAAACGCCGGAGGCTCGTGAATCGTGAATCGTCGAGCGATTTTCTTTAGAGTCGCAGCCTTTTTCAAAGATTATTGATTCACGTCGAATACAATTCAGCAGACAAGGTGAACTGATATGTCTCAGGCCGAAACGAAAGCCGAAGAGCGCACGGGCGAGGTGAAGAGTAATCTGGTTGAATACAGTCTCTTGAATGGCGTCGCGCTTTTAACTCTCAACGCCCCGCCCGCCAATACGTATTCTTACGAGATGATGCAGGAACTCGACCGCGCCATTCTGGGCGCACGGATGGACGAGAGCGTGCACGTCATCGTCATCACGGGGCGGGGCGAGAAATTTTTCTGCGCGGGCGCGGACATACAGATGCTTGCGAGCGTGACGCCCGAATTCAAGTACTGCTTCTGCCTGCACGCCAACGAAACGCTTTCGCGTCTTGAGCAGACGCCGAAGCTCGTCATCGCCGCGCTCAACGGCCATACGGTCGGAGGCGGGCTCGAAGTCGCGATGGCCGCCGACCTGCGCATCGCGCGGCGTGGCGCGGGCAAGATGGGGCTGCCCGAAGTCTCCCTCGGCGTGCTGCCGGGCACGGGCGGCACGCAGCGCCTCGCGCGCCTCATCGGCAAGTCGCGCGCCATCGAATTGATGACGACCGGAGAACTCTTCGACTTCGAGCGCGGCGCGGACCTGGGGCTCGTCAATCAAATCTACGAGGCGGAAAACGGTGACGCCTTCCTGAGCCAAGTGTTAGAGTACGCGCGACAGTTCACGCCGCCGAACAAGGCCGCGCGCGCCGTCGGGCGCATCAAGCGCGCCGTCCAGACGGGCGCGGAGATTCCCTTCGAGTCCGCCCTCGCCCTTGAGCGCGAACTCCAACAGCAGCTCTTTCAATCCGAAGACGCGCGCGAAGGTCTAGACGCCTACGCGGGCAAACGCAAGCCGCAATTCAAAGGAAAGTGATAAGTGATGAGTGATAAGTGATAAGTAAAAGCAAGAAGGTTTCTCTCATCACTCATCACTCATCACTCATCACTTATCACTGCTCTTATGTACGACAACATCAAACTCACTGTAGAAGCGGGCATGGCGACCATTACGCTCGACCGGCCGGAGAAGTTGAACGCTTTCGCGGGGCACATGCGGCGCGATCTGGCGGACGCGCTTGAGCACGCGGCGAGTGACAGGAACGTGCGCGTCGTGATCATCACGGGTGCAGGGCGCGGCTTCTGCGCGGGCGCGGACGTGGCGTACATGGCGGAGTTGATGGGGCGGCAGGACGTGGAGGAGTTCACGCGTCTGCTGGGCGCGGGCCGCCGTGTGCTGACGACCATACGCCAGATGGCGAAGCCCGTCATCGCCTCCGTCAACGGCCCCGCCTACGGCGCTGGCTTCAACCTCGCGCTCGCGTGCGACCTGCGCGTGGCGTCCGAGTCGGCAACCTTCAGCCAGTCGTTCGTCAAAGTCGGCTTGCACCCGGACTGGGGCGGGACCTATTTTCTGCCGCGCGTCGTGCCGACCAACCTCGCCTGCGAGATGTTCTTCCTCGGCGACGCAATCAACGCGGAGCGCGCGGCGCAACTCGGAATCGTCAATCGTGTCGTGCCGGACGCGGAACTGGCAATCGAAACGCTCAAGTTGGCCGAGCGCCTGCGCGACGCGCCTTTCCATTCAATCGCCGCCGCCAAGCAGGCCGTTTACCTGAGCGAAGCTGCCAGCCTCGAACGCATGCTCCAATACGAGACGGAAGCCCAGCTCCAATGCTTCCAATCACCCGAAGCACGCGAACGTGTCAAAGCTTTTTTGAAGAAACGCGAAACAAGGAAAATAAAGGGATGAGGGATGAGGGATGAGGGATGAAGAAAAACTTCTTTCCCTCATCCCTCATCCCTCATCCCTCATCCCTCATCCCTTATGAATAGACTCTCCGAGAGAAT
>DATFCB010000325.1:0-2074 GCA_035253525.1 Pyrinomonadaceae bacterium
CGCGCTACCGCGTGATGGCCGTCTCGGTCGCGGGCGGGCGGCAGTTCGGCATGGGCGAATCGGCCATCACGGCGCGGATGCCGCTGATGGCGCGCCCCTCCGCGCCGCGCTTTCTGAATTTCGGCGACCGCTTCGAGCTGCCCGTCGTCGTGCAGAACCAGACGGACCAGCCCATGAAGGTTGACGTGGCCGTGCGCGCGACCAACGCGGAACTGACGGACGGCGCGGGCCGCCGCGTCACCGTTCCCGCGAACGACCGCGTCGAGGTGCGTCTGCCCGTGTCGGCCAACAAGGCCGGCACGGCCCGCTTCCAGGTCGGCGTCGTCTCGGGCCGCTGGTCGGACGCGGCCGAGATAAACCTGCCCGTCTGGACGCCCGCGACGACCGAAGCCTTCGCGACCTACGGCGAGATTGACGACGCGCAGGCGATGATTCAGCCGGTCAAGGCTCCGTCGAACGTCTTCAAGCAGTTCGGCGGCCTCGAAATCACCACCTCCTCCACACAGCTTCAAGCGCTGACGGACGCGGTGCTTTACCTGATGGCCTACCCTTACGAATGCTCCGAGCAGTTGTCGTCGCGCATCCTCGCGGTCGCGGCGCTCAGGGACGTGTTGACGGCGTTCAAGGCCAAGGAACTGCCGACGCCCGAGGAGATGCTGAAGGCCGTCTCGCGCGACATAGAGCGCCTAAGAGGCAGGCAGTCGGACAACGGCGGCTTCGGCTTCTGGAAGCGCGACGAGCACGTCTGGCCCTACATCTCCATACACGTCGCGCACTCGCTCGTGCGCGCCAAGGAGAAGAATTTTCCGGTGCCGCCGGAGATGCTCGAAAAGTCGAAGCGCTACCTGCGCGAGATAGAGAGTCATATCCCGTCGTATTACGGCCCGTACGTGCGGCGCGCGCTCGTCTCTTACGCGCTCTACGTGCGCAACCGCATGGGTGACCGCGACACGGCGAAGGCGCGTAAGATTCTGGCCGAGGTGGGGATTGAGAAATTCTCGCTGGAATCTCTGGGCTGGCTTTTGTCCGTGCTGTCGAATGACCCGGCTTCCGTCGCGCAGGTCACGGCCATTCGCCGCCACTTCAACAACCGCGCGACCGAGACGGCCGCGACGGCGCACTTCGCAGACTCGTACGACGACGGCGACTACCTGCTCTTGAACTCGAACCGCCGCGCCGACGGCGTCATCCTCGAAGCACTCATCAATGATCAGCCGCAGAACGATCTCATCCCGAAGATCGTCCGCGGACTTCTGGCACACCGCAAACAGGGGCGCTGGGAGAACACGCAGGAGAACGTCTTCATCCTGCTCGCGCTCGACCGCTACTTCAACACCTACGAGAAGGCGACGCCTGACTTCGTCGCGAAGGCGTGGCTCGGCGACGCGTTCGCGGGGCAACAGCAGTTCCGCGGGCGCTCGACCGACCGTCAGCAGGTCAACGTCCCCATGAGCTACATCGCCGAGAAGGAAGGCGCGCAGAACCTCGTGCTCAGTAAAGAGGGGACGGGGCGGCTCTACTACCGCATAGGGATGAGCTACGCGCCGACGAACTTGAAATTGAAGGCGTCGGATTACGGCTTCACGGTCGAGCGCGTTTACGAGGCGATTGAGAACCCTGCGGACGTGAAGCGCGACGCGGACGGGACGTGGCGCATCAAGGCGGGCGCGACCGTGCGCGTGCGCCTGACGATGGCCGCACACGCGCGCAGGTATCACGTCGCGCTGGTTGACCCGCTGCCAGCGGGGCTTGAGGCGATGAACCCTGCGCTGGCGGTGACGGGCGACATCCCCGCGGACCAGCAGGACGACCCGTCGAAGCGCGGCGGCTGGTGGTGGTGGCAGAACTGGTTCGAGCACCAGAACCTGCGCGACGAGCGGGCCGAAGCCTTTACTTCGCTGCTCTGGGAGGGCGTCTACAACTACTCCTACGTCGCGCGCGCCACCACGCCCGGCACCTTCGTCGTCCCGCCCACGAAGGCCGAGGAGATGTACCACCCGGAGACCTTCGGCCGCAGCGCGAGCGACAAGGTGGTCATCGAGTAAGTTGGAACGTGTGGTGTGTTGACGACTCA
>DATFCB010000326.1:0-6120 GCA_035253525.1 Pyrinomonadaceae bacterium
CGTTGCAGGTTTTCTGAGTGAGCGCAAGAGTTCTTAACGCGCTCCCTGCACGCTTTGGACGCCAGCGCGGTTTTAGTTTACATGGCCGCGCGCAGGATGGACCGTCGGGGATTTCCGTTTGAACAACTCAGAATGCTCTCGCGCCGCGGCGGCGCAAGTGCGGACATTCTCCGACTTCCGCCCTGTGTCCCGGCGCGTTCACACCATCAAACTCACGGCCAATAAATTAAGAATGACCGAGCGGAGCCGCGCGCCCGAAACCAAGGGGCACGCCTGCGGCTTCCCTGCTTCTGCTACTTATTCGCGGCCGTTTTCCGGGGAGAGATTTCAGTCAACATGGCAAAAGAGTTAATCGTCAGCGTCAACGGGCGCGAGAAGAAGATCGCCATCGTCGAGAACGAGCAGGTCACGGAGTTCTACATCGAGCGCGGCGAAGAGAATCAGGGCATCGTCGGCAACATTTACAAGGGGCGCGTGATGCGCGTCCTGCCCGGCATGCAGTCCGCCTTCGTTGACGTAGGGCTTGAGCGCGACGCCTTCCTTTACGTCTCGGACTTCTTCGACGAGGAAGAAGAGTTCGAGCGTATCGTGATGGACAAGTCGAAGAAGTCCACGGACCCGGCCGAGGCCGCACGCGCCGCGCGCGGCGTTATCGAGCAGGCGCGCGTCGAGCGCGAGCAGCAGATAGAGGCCGCGCAGGAGCGCGTCGAACCGCTCCTGGACGCCGCAGAGCCGGCGACGGTCGAAGAGGTCGAAGACGAAGCGGTCGAGACGCCTTCGCCGGCCGAGGAGTTGAAGGCCAGCCTGGATGAGCTTGCGACGCAGGAAACCGTGGAGCAGCCCAGAGAGGCGGAGGCCAGCGGGCGCAAGCGCGGGCGGCGCGGGCGGCGCAGAGGCCGCGGCGGAGAAGATCAAGGGCACGCGCCCGAAACGTCCACGACGGCCGCCGCCGGGGACGAAGCCACCACCGCCACATTCGAGGACGTGAGCACTCCTTTCATCGCCGACGCTTCTTTCCAGCGCGTCGTGGACGAGGACGAGACGGCCGCCGAGAACGGCGAGATGTTCAAGGACGCGAGGATACAGGAGCGCATCCTGGATCAGATTCACGCCGTCGAGTTCGACATGGAGGACGTGCCGACCACCGAAGTAGGCTCACTGCTCGGCGCGGAGGCTCCGCGGCAGGGCTCCTTCCAGCGCGTGGAGGACGACGAAGCGCCCGAGGGCGACCGAAGCGAACCGGCCTTCGTGCAGGAGACGGTCGCCGCGCACGTCGGCGCGTTCATCGACGAGATCAACGAGGAGACCGTCGGCACGAGCGCGCAGACCTTCGAGCGCGTGAGCGACGACGATACGAGCGCCGAAGAAGCGGACGAGCCCAAGGCCAAGCGCGCCGCGACGAAGCGTGCCGCGACGAAGCGCGGGGCCAAGAAGGAGGCCGAAGCCCAAGAGCCCGCCGCGAAGCCCAAGCGCGCGACGAAAGCGGCGGCGAAGAAGACTGCCGCCAAGAAGTCCAGTAAGAAAGCCGGCAAGCGCAACTCTTCGCGCGCCGCGACACTCGACGCGGGCGACGAGGGCGAGACGGACATAGCCGTGCTCGAATCCGAGGCCGAGCGCGCCGAGAGCGCGGATGTCGTCGCCGCAGAGGCGGCCGACGGCGAACACTTCGAGGCGGGCACGGGCGGCGACGGCGAATACGAAGACGCAGAGGCCACCCTCTCTTCGGGTCGCTCGCGCGGCGAATTAGCCACGCGCCGTGGGGGCCGCCGCCGCCGACGCCCTGCCGGCAAGGGGCAGGAGGCAAACGGCGAAGACCGCTCCAACGGGAAGGACGAAGAGATTGAGACGGTCGCGGAGGTCGAGGAAGCGCCGCCGAGCAAGAGAGCTTCCAGTTCGCAGTCGCGCGGTGATTCTCGCCGCGACCGCAATGACCGTGGCTCACGTGAAGATCGCCCCGAACGCGCTCCCCGTGAAGATCGCGGCCCGCGTGAGGACCGTTCCGAGCGCGGCGCGCGTGAAGACCGCCCGAGCGGCAACGGCGGCGGCGGACGCGAGCGGCGCGAGCGCAGTGGCGGCGGTGGCGGCGGACGCCGCGACCGTCACCAGCCGACCATCACGGACCTCCTGCGCGAAGGCCAGGAAGTCCTGGTGCAGATAGCCAAAGAGCCCATCGCCAAGAAGGGCGCGCGCATCACCTCGCACATCGCGCTCCCCGGCAGGTTCCTCGTCTACATGCCCACGGTCGAGCACGTCGGCGTCTCGCGCAAGATCGAATCCGACAGCGAGCGTAGCCGCCTGCGTAAACTTATACAGGCCATCCGCGCCGAAGAGGACGTGCCCTCGGGCGGCTTCATCGTCCGCACGGCGGGCGTCGGAATCAGTGAAGAAGACCTACGCGACGACGCGCGCTACCTGGTCCGCACCTGGCTCGACATACGCCGCTCGGCCGAGAAGACGAAGGCCCCGGCGCTCGTGCACCGCGACCTGGATTTGGTGCAGCGCCTCCTGCGCGACCAGCTTTCGGATGACTTCACGGCGATTCGCGTTGACTCCGAAGAGGAATACCTGCGCATCGTGGAGTTCATCAACCGCATCCAGCCGCGCATGGTCAAGCGCGTCAAGCTCTACACGCGCGAGGAGCCGATTCTTGAAGCCTACGGCGTGCAGGCCGAGATTGATAAAGCCATCAAGCCGCGCGTCTGGCTCAAGAGCGGGGGCTACCTCGTCATCAACCAGACGGAGGCGCTCGTCGCCATTGACGTGAACACGGGCAAGTTCGTCGGGCGCGGCGGCACGCGCCTCGAAGACACGATCACGCGGACCAACCTCGAAGCCGTGGACGAGATCGTCCGCCAGATTCGCCTGCGCGACCTCGGCGGCATCATCGTGCTGGATTTGATTGACATGGAGGAGCGGCGCAACCGCACGCGCGTGATGCAGGCGCTGCAAGACGCCCTGCACGGCGACAAGTCGCCGACGAAGGTTTTGTCATTTAACGACTTCGGCCTCGTCATCATGACGCGCAAGCGCGTCAAGCAGTCTTTGGAGCGCACGCTCTGTAGCCCCTGCGCGTACTGCCAGGGCGCGGGGCTCGTCAAGTCCGCGCAGACCATCTGCTACGAAATCCTTGAGGAGGCGCGCCGCCTGAGCCGCAGCCTGGACGACGACGTTAAGCAGACGACGCTGCGTATCAACCCTGAAGTCGCGCGCACGCTGCGCAGCACTGAGCGCGACGTGCTGAACGAGATAGAGGACTACCTGGGCGCGGTGGACATCACCAGCGACCATCAGCTTCACCAGGAGCAGTTCGACTTCGCCTTCATCTGAAGCGCAGCCGAATCGCACTCACAAAACGGCACACGCCGTGAGCAAAGAGATGAAGAGAGTTATTGTCCCACTGACTTTCATTCTCGCCCTCCTGCTCACGGCGTGTTCTTACACCACCAACTTCGTCATCCTTAACGCGACGGACCAAGCGGTCGAACTCCGGTACAAACTCAAAGCCTCTGAGCGCGACGTGATACAGGTGGCCGGCGAGCCCAGGAAGACGGCCGGGGAGAAACTTCGCAACAGCGACAGGGAGTGGCGGCTGCTCGCGCCCGGCGAGTACAGTGTTGACCGCGAGGCGCGCACAGTCTCGATCCGCCTCATGCCGCACGAGGCGGTGCTGGTCCGGCAACTGACCAACTACGGCGGGCACGACGATACATCCGACGCCGAAGGCTTCGCCGTAGAGGAGATACGTCTCAACGGCGCGAGCGGCGAAGTCATCCTGCAAGGTGATCAGGCGCGCAGAAGTTTCCTCAAAGAGTCGGACAACTTGTATACGCTGACTTACAGGTGACCCTGGCGGACGAAAGCAGTTTTCGATGAGTAAAGCAGGAAAGCTCTGGAAGGCGATTGGCGCGGCAGGCGCGGGCGTCGCGGCGCTCGCCGCCGTCAACGCGCGGATTCGGCGGCGCGCGCAGGAGCCGGACGAAGCGGCCTTCGGCGGCGAGCCGCGCACATTCTCGTGGCGACACGGCAACGTCTTCTACAAGACAGCGGGCGAAGGTCATCAGGGGCCGCCGCTCGTCTTCGTCCACGGCGTCGGTGCGGGATCGTCGAGCTTCATGTGGCGACGCAACTTCGACGAACTGGCGCGCGACTTTCGCGTCCTCGCGCCGGACCTGTTGGGCTTCGGCTTCTCCGACAAGCCCGCCGGCGCGCCCTACTCCGCAGACCTCTATGTCGAATTGCTCACGGACTTCCTGCGCGAAGTCGCAGGCGGCGGCGCGCACCTCGTCGCAAGCTCCCTCGGCGCGGCCTACTGCGTGCAGGTCGCTTACGAGCGGCCGGAACTCGTGCGCTCGCTCGTGCTCGTCGCGCCGACCGGGGCTGGGGGAAGTTTGCAGGCGCGGCCGGGCGTGGCGGGCGCTGCCTTCTACGGCCTTCTTCAATCGCCCGTGCTCGGCACCTCCTTCTACAACGTCATCGCCAGCGAGCGCAGCATACGCGACTACGCGCGGCGCGAACTCTTCTACGACCGCAGGCGCGCCACGCCTCGCCTCGTCTCGCAGTACTACGCGACGAGCCACCAGCCGGGCGCGCAGCACGCCATCGCGGCCTTCCTCTCCGGCTATCTGAACACGGACACGCGCGAGGCGTTCTCGCGCCTGCGCCAGCCCGTCACGCTCTGCTGGGGCAAGCAGGACGAGACCAATCCCCTGGAGCACGCCGCCGAACTCCTGAGCCTCAACCCGCGCGTCGGCCTCGCAATCTTCGACCGCTGCCGCATGATGCCGCAGGAGGAGCACCCCGAAAAGTTCAACGCGCTGGTCCGCGACCAACTCCGCGCGCTTTCGGCCGCCGCCTGATAAGACATCTCACGCGCCCCCACCGGTTGCTTTTCCGCCCCGCGATGTTAAGATACTTGCCAGGCTCCAATAACTCATAAGCGGCTGCCGTAGACGGTGGCGAGAATCTCCCCCGTGTTCGGAAAATCGTGCGTCCCTGACCGCGCCAATGGGCGCGTGTCCTCGACGACGCGTCTCTTGAGGATTTAAGGATGGCTGCTGAAAACCTGGCCCAAAACAATCCGACCCAGAACCACGACACGACTCCGGTCGTCAACCTCCTCGTCAAACGTCACGACGAGATTATCAACCTCTGGATCAAGGACCGCCTCGAATCGGGCGAGTTCCGCGACGAATTGATCCCCAAGAAAGAGTTGCGCCGCCAGTCGCAGCAGATCGTGGACATGCTCGCGCGCTCGATCAAAGACTCTGAAGGGGGCGACTTCGAGTCGGCGGCCTTCGACGAGATGCGCGTCTTCCTCAACGAGATTTCCCGCGCCCGCGCCGTCAAGGGCTACACGCCGCTGGAAAACGCGACCTACATCCTCTCGCTCCGCAACACCATCCTGCCGCTCCTGGCCGAAGAACTCAACGGCGACAGCGAGTCGCTCGTGCGCGAGATGCAGTATTTCACGAGCCTCCTGGACAAGATGGGGCTCGTGATGGTCGAAAACTTCATACGCTCGCGCGAGGAGATCATACGCCAGCAGCGCGAGGACATGATGGAATTGTCCACGCCGGTCATCAAAGTCTGGGACAAGATTCTGACGCTCCCCATAATTGGCACACTTGATTCGCGCCGCGCGCAGATGATGATGGAGGCGCTTCTCCAGAAGATAGTCGAGACCAATTCCGTCATCGCCATCCTCGACATCACAGGCGTCAAGACGATGGACACGCTCGTCGCCAACCATTTGATCAAGACGGTGACGGCGGCGCGGCTGATGGGCGCACGCTGCATCCTGACGGGCGTCTCTCCGGCGATAGCGCAGACGATGGTGCAGCTCGGCATAGACCTCACGCAGATCACGACGCGCGCGCAGATGTCCGACGGCATCAAGCTCGCGATGGAGATGATCGGGCGCACGGTCGTGCCCGCCAGGGCGCTCGCGCAGATGTCCAACGGCACGGGGGCCGCGGCCCACACGACCGCCACCCTCGCCGCCCACGGCGCGAGCATCACCAACGAAAACCAGCGGAGGGAGGAGCAGTAGTCAGTGGTCGGTGGTCAGTGGTCAGTTAAAAACAAAACGCTTTCGTTGTTAACTGACCACTGACCACCGAC
>DATFCB010000327.1:0-4493 GCA_035253525.1 Pyrinomonadaceae bacterium
TGCCGAGGGCGCGTATTTTGGCGCGCTGCGTCGCCGGATGGTCAACCTCGAAAAATCTGGTTTCGGGTGAGATGTCGTGCAGGCGCAGGGCCAGCGTGTCGAATCCGGCCCCGAGGACGACCACCTGGCGCAGGCCGTCGCCGAGCGCGCCGCGCGCCACCTCCTCAAGGCAGCGTTTGCGCAGGGCGTAGTGCAGCTTAATGCCTGGGATTGTGAGGCGCTCAAGCATGAGGGCGAGCGGGCGCGCCAACCTTGAGTCGCCAACCGCGCTCATCAGACGCGCGCACATTGAGCGGGCGCGGACGAAACGCTCGCTCAGCTCCGTGGAGCGGCGCGGGACGAATTGGCCCAGCACGGGATGGCGCGCGACTGCCAGCGTGCTCCTCGCAATCAAGTAAGCCGTCGCGCTGGGTCTGTCTTCTCTCATCTCTCGTAGAGCATACCGGGGCGGCGGCCTCTCCGACGCCCCGAGCTATGACACTTTTCCGACCGCCATAGCGGATTGCGGGTTGAGAAGACGAGCGTCAATCTTCTTCTTTGCGTCTTTGCGCCTTGGCGTGAAAAATCCGTCTCACGCAAAGGCGCAAAGACGCAAAGGCGTTGAGTGCTTTCTGTGAATTCGCAATCGGCTGGTCTCTACAGTTTATTCACCTTTCGCGTTATATTGCGTGAGTTCGTGCTGAATCTGAGTTGAGGTTTTGAAGGAATTTTTATGAAAGCTGTCGTTTTTGACGAACACGGTGGGCCGGAGGTGTTGCAGTACCGCGAGGAGGTCGCGGAGCCGCGCATCAAGGCCAACGAGGTGCTGGTCGAAGTCCGCGCGTGCGCGCTCAATCACCTCGATGTGTGGGCGCGGCGCGGACTGCCCGGCATAGAGATTAAGCTGCCGCACATCCTGGGCAACGATATCGCGGGCGTGGTGCGCGAGGCGGGCGAGTTGGTGACGTGGGTGCGCGCGGGCGACGAAGTGATGTTGCAGCCGGGCGTGTCGTGCGGGCACTGCGTAGAGTGCCTGCGCGGTCAGGACAATCTTTGCCCGGAATATGACATGCTTGGATATAGGCGCGACGGCGGTTACAGTGAGCTGGTCGCCGCACCCGGCGTCAACGTCATCCCGAAGCCGAAAGATTTGAGTTGGGAGGAGGCGGCCGCGCTGCCCTTAGTGACCGTGACAGCGTGGCACATGCTCGTCACGCGCGCGAGCGTTCAGCCGGGCGAGGACGTGCTCGTTCACGCCGCGGGCTCCGGCGTCGGCTCAATCGGCATACAGGTGGCGAAGCTCAGGGGCGCTCGCGTCATCGCGACGGCCGGCTCGGACGCGAAGCTGGAAAAGGCGAAGGAACTCGGCGCGGACGAGACGGTCAACTACACGCGCGAGGACTGGCCCAAAGAGGTGCGCCGTCTGACGAACAAGCGCGGCGTTGACGTGGTCTTCGAGCACACGGGGGCGGAGACCTGGCCCGGCTCGGTCCTTTCGCTGGCGAAGAACGGGCGGCTCGTCACGTGCGGCGCGACCAGCGGCTACGACGCGCGCACGGACTTGCGCCAGGTCTTCTACAGACACCTCACGCTCCTCGGCTCGTTCATGGGTTCCAAGGCGGAACTGCTCGACGCGATGAAGTTCGTCGAGAGGGGCGCGATTCGCGCCGTCGTTGACCGCGTGCTCCCGCTATTGGAAGCGCGCCGCGCGCACGAGCTGATGGAAGACCGCGCGCAGTTCGGCAAGCTCGTCCTCGTCCCTTGAAGAAGTAGTTCCTGTAGTGCGCCGCGTTGATGCGTAGATACTGAAGCGCTATCATTCTCTCAGGAGGTGAAACCGATGAACGACAAGACTCAAGGTTTGCCGGACGCACGCAGCTTTGAGGAGCGTGTCTTCGCACGCTTTGACGCGATGGATGCGCGCTTCAATTCGATGGAAACACGGTTCGATGCGATGGAGGCACGGTTCGTCTCGATGGAGGCACGCTTCGACGCGATGGAGTCACGCGTCGAGGCACGCTTCAATGCATTCGAGACGCGACTGACGACACTAGAAGACAAAGTTGACGCGCGGCTGCGTGAGACTCGGCCCATCTGGGAGAGCATGCAGCAGCAGATGACGGAGATGGCGAAGACGCTCGACGACATACGGGTGCAGATAATTGAGCTTCATCGTGATTCGTTAGCGGTCCGCACCCGCGTCGCTAGACTGGAAGAACGCGAGCGGCCGCCGGCTGCTTGAGCGCGTGCGGCTCCGCAAGTTGTATTCTCAACTTGACCACCCTTTGCGAGCTTCACTGATCTTCAGGCTGCTCGTCTCCACCCTCGACAGTCCCTTCATCATCATCGTCGCCCATCTCGTCGGGCACTTCTTCCGGGGCCGGGCCTTTCTGGTCGCGCAGGCGGAGCACTGTCGAATCTATGTCTTTGTTGACGGCGAAGTGGTCGCAAAGGTTGTTGATGTCCGCGCAGACGAAATCCTTCGTCGCGCCCGTGACGGCGACGCGGCCGCCTCCGGCGATTGTCCAGTTGCTCAATTCCGGCGGCGCTGTTTGTTTGAGCGTGTCCAGCTCCGCCTGCGTGAGCGGGCGGCCGTCCTTGCGCTCGAAGGTGTAGATGTGGACTTGATCGAACCAGCCGCTGCTCATCGCCTTGGTGTAAAAGTTGTCATGAATCTCTTCGTTGTCCGAGAAGACGTAACGCGCGCCGAACTTTTCGCGGATGAGCGGGCCGGGGTCGTCCTCCTGCCCGAGCGTGATCCTTTTATAAAGCTCCGAGAGCGGCGGTTGGCGCTTGAGCTTGCCGTCCATGTCGAGCAGGTACGTGGGGTCCAGGCCCGAGACGTAGGCGTGGCTGTTGTCGTAGTAAAACATCTTCGGGAAATCGTCCCAGTCCGTGTTAAAGACGGTCTCGCCCGCGGGGACGTTCTCGCGTATCCAGGCCATCGAAGCCTCGTAGCGGTCAGGCGGCGCGTCGCCCTCGATTGACTTGCGCGTCTCGCGCACGTTGAAGTGGAGGACGACGACGAGCATGAGAATGAGGACGACAGCGGCGGCCTTCATAAAGCTGCGCCGCCAGAAGATGTAAGCCGCGAAGCCGAGCGCGGCGACGGCGCAGACGGCGAAAGTCCTGGGCTGGAAGAAGGCCGTGTTGATGGAGATGCCGGGCGGGCGGTAAACAATCTCGCGCAAGACGAAGTAGCCCGCCAGGCCGAGGGCGATGCCGACGCCTACTATCTCAAGCTCCTTCAGGAAATCTCTGCGCCGCTCGCCCTCGATTGCGCCGGGCGGCTCGTGGCGGTCGAGGAAGGGTTGCAGTTCTTCCATCAATTCGCCCGGCAGGCGACCGATGGCCGCACGCGGGCCTTCCAAAAGCGGCCGCAGGCTGAAGGCCGCGAAGAGCACGGCGAAGGGCGGCCAGTACTCGACCCAGCGGCGCTGGGCGAAGCTGGCGATCATCAGCGTCGTCGCGAAGAACATCAGGAAAAGCGACCGCGCCGCGCGCTTCCTGTCCGACCAGTCGTAGGCGGTGTACCCGACGATCATAGCCACGAAGGCGACGGCGCAGCTCCCCAGGAAATACCAACTGTCATACGCATACCACTCCTGTCCGACCTCTATCGCGAAGCCGCCCGGTGCTACTTTCATGGCAACGTGCTCGAAGAAGAGCCGCAGGTTTTTCGGGAAGTACGGGTTGACGATGAGTCCACCGACTGTCCCGGCCAGAGTCCAGATGACAGGACGCCACTCAAAACGCCGCTCGCTCCAGCCGACGACGCATGCCCAGATGACGGCCATGCCGAGGAGCGTGATGAAGAGGCTATAAGTCCAGGCGAAGAGAAAGCCGAGCGGCAGGAGCAGCAGATATCTCTTCTCGAACAGCAGGTAGATGCCGAGCACCATGAAAATGATCGCGACGGGCGGGGCCTTCGCCATGTTCAGCCTGTAAAGGAAGGGCGCGGAGCAGGCCAGCAGCGCCAGCAGCCAGACGAGCGTGTAGCGCACGCGGTAGCGCACGATGAGCCAGTAGCAGGAGAAGACCGCGAGGCTCGCGTAGACCACGGAGGCGATTTTCGCGCCCGCGCGCAAGTCGCCGAACCAGGTGAAAGGAATCTGAAGGAAGTGGAAGAAGAGATGGTGGTCAACGTAGTCGCGCGGGTTGAGCGTGGTCAGCGGCAGCCAGTTGAAGCCGGGCGGGAAGTGGCCCTCCTTCATCCCCTCCCAGAGCAGGCGGCTCCAGCGTATGTGGTAGTAGCCGTCGAAGTCGCCGCAGCAGATACTCTGCGTACTGTATTGCAGCTTGCGGAAGATGAGCGCGATGACGATGGCACCGAAGAGCAGGAAGGCCGCTTTGATGGCCGTCTCCGACCCGAAGAAACCGCCCCGGCCCCCGCGCGCCCTCTCCACCTCGACGTTATCAACTACCTCTTCACCGGCTTCAGGCATCGCAACGAAGGGATGAGCGGAAGGGATGAGGGATGAGGGATGAGGGATGAAGTAAAAGCTATTGTCTTT
>DATFCB010000328.1:0-16373 GCA_035253525.1 Pyrinomonadaceae bacterium
CTCCGCCGAGGGGAAAAGAATCGCGCACCTCGAATCCGAAGCCGTACGCGAAATCAACTTCCTGCGAGAAATCGCGGGCGCGAAGGAGACGACGGCCGTGCTGGCCGCTACCTCGCAGGGACTGGTGCGCTTCGACGAGCAGTTCCGCGCCACAGGCACGACAAAGGCCGACGGGCTGCCGAGCAATTCCGTCATGCACCTGGCTGTCTCAGAAGGCCAGCCGGGCGCGGCCTCTTCCGCGGTGAACGCTTACGGCGCGCTGGTGATGGCGACCGCACGCGGGCTGACGTTGGGCCGACCGGGTGGAAAATTGCGTCAGCTTACGACCGTGCAGGGATTGCCGAGCGACCAGGTCTACACGGCGCTCTTCTTCCGGGGCACGCTCTTCGTGGGGACGCTCGGCGGGCTGGCGCAAATCGACGCGGACAGAATCGTGCGCGTCTTCAAAGACTCAAACTCGAAGCTCACGCACAACTGGGTGACCGGCCTCTGCGCCGCGAGCGGCCGCCTCTTCGTCGGGACTTACGGCGGAGGCGTCTTTGAACTCGCCGCCTCGAACGAGCTGCACAGCTTCTCCGAAGAAATTGGCACAGCGGTCGTCGTCAACCCGAACGCCATGTGGAGCGACAATGAACTGCTCTTCGTCGGCACCCTCGACGGCGCGTGGGTCTTCGACCTGCGCTCACAAAAATGGACGCACCTCCGGGACGAGTTACCCGCGCGGACGGTGCTGTCTGTGGCGGGCGACGACCGCTACGTCTATTTCGGAACGACGAACGGCGTCGCGCGCGTCGAGAAAAGTTACCTGAACGGAATGTGAGCGGTTGGCAATTATGCGAAGAGCGAAATTGAATCAGAAGAAGCTTGGAAAGGGCACGCCCGCCGTCGCGCTGCTAATAATTTCACTCGTGCTCGCGCTCGGCTTCCCACAGCGACCGGGCCGCGCGCAGTCCGGCGCGCTCATCCCTTCCTCGAAAGACAAGCCGGACCCGAGCGTCCTCTCCTTGCAGGTGATGAGCGTGGACGTGCTCGTTGACAACCAGCACGCCAGGGTGCGCGTCCTGCAAATCTACGACAACCACACCTCGGCCACGCTCGAAGGCAAGTACCTGTTCGCGCTGCCGCCCGCCGCGTCCGTCTCCGACTTTGCCGTCTGGGACAACGACACGCGCATCCCCGGCGTAATGATGGAGCGGCGCAGGGCCAACGCCGTCTACGGCGAGATCAAGCAGCAGACGATTGACCCCGGCCTGCTACAGCAGGACGACGAGCACGAAGGCCGCTCGGCCTTCTCCGCCAAAGTTTTCCCCATCACCCCTTACGGCTCGAAGCGCGTCGAGATGGAATACACAGAGATGCTCGCGGTCGAGGGGCTTACGTCGCATTTCACCTTCCCGCTCAAATCATCCTTCGGCGACCCGCAACACGCGCGCGAGTTCAATCTGCACATACGTGTCGTCGGCGATTACCCCTTCGCGGTCGCCGACGCGGGCCAGACAATTTACCCGCTCAATCTCTTAAAGTCCTCGCCACGCGAGTACGAGGCGGAGTTCAGCGCGCGGGACATCAACCTGACGGAAGATTTCTCGTTCGACTACAAAATCAACGCGCCCGAGAGCGCGCTCTCCTTCATTGCATACCGCGCGCCCGAGCGCATCTCCGCTTACGACCTGCGCGACCCCGCGCTCGCCGCGCGCAACCCCGACGGCTACTTCGAAGCCCGCGCCATCTTCAACGAAGAGGGGGAAGTTAAGAAGCCCGCTCGGCCACGCAACGTTCTGCTGATGCTTGACACGTCGCTCTCCATGTACGGCGAAAAGCTCGCGCGCGCCGTCGAGGCGGCCGCCTATTTCCTGCACAGCCTCGGGCCGCAGGACCGCTTCAACCTCATGCTCTTTAACGAGGAGACGTATCTCTTCTCGCCCGCGCCCGTCGAGGCCAGCCCCGAAGAGGTGGAGCGCGCGCTGCAATTCGTGCGCGGCTCGTCGCTCGGCGGCGCGACCGACCTCAGAAACCTTTTCGAGAAGGCTCTCGACGCGGCCCAAGCCTTCCCCGCAGGCGAGCGCAATCTGGTCTTAGTCTCCGACGCCAACCCCACGTCGGGGACGACCAGCGCGAAGCAGATCGCGCGACTTTTCGACGACGGTAAAAAGAGTGACGATACGAATGGTCCGCGCACGCGCCTCTTCGCCTTCGCGCTGGGCGGTGACGCGAACGACGCGCTGCTTGCGGAACTGGCGAAGAAGACTCACGGGTATTTCGCACGCGCGCGTGAGACGGAAGATGTCTCGACGCTGCTCAGGATTTTCTTCGACAAGATCAGCCTTCCCGGCATAGAAAATTTGCGGCTCACCTCTTCCGAACAGTCTAACTTTTATCAGGTCTACGCGACGGGCGAGAACAGCTTCGACGGCTCAAGCCTGTCCTTCGTCGGGCGCTACAAAAAGCCGCAGCCGCGGATGACCGTGACGCTCGGCGGGCAGTACGGAACTGGCACAATAAATCTCACGCGCGACGTGGCGCTTCCCGAATTCGAGGACACGCACGCGCACCTGCCGCGCCTCTGGGCCAGGGCGCGCGTCGGGCGTCTTCTGGAAGAGATGAACCTGAACGGCGAGCGCGAAGACTACATCGCGGAGATCATTCGCCTCTCGCAAAAGTACAGGTTCGTCACGCCGTACACGGCCTTCCTCGCCGCCCCGCGCGCGCTCCTGCGCCCGCGCCTGATACAGCCCGGCGACCCTGTGATTCGCGTCCGCACAGACCCGGCCATCACGTCCGTCTTCGCCGTCCTGCCTTACGGCGAAACGCTGCCGCTCAAATTCCTGAAGTCCGAGGGCGTCTGGGAGGTGCGGTTCTTCGCGCCCGCGTGGATGCCGGACGGGACCTATCGCTGCCGCCTGTTGATGACCGACCGCGCGGGCAACGGCTATCAGGAAGAGAAGAGTTTCGTCGTGGACAGCCACGCGCCGCGCCTCACAGTGCGACTGAAGACGGAGACGGTACGCGCGGGCGACGAGCTTGAGTTGCGCGTGGACGCCGACAGCGACACCAGTCGCCTGGTCGCTAAGTTTTACGGCGCGCGGCCCGCGCAGCTTTTCTGGTCGGCGCGTGAGAAGACGAACACGGGGAAGCTCGTCGTGCCCGCGAGTCTCGCGGCGGGCCAATACATCCTGACCGTCACGGCCGAAGACTTCGCGCACAATCAATCCACGACGGAGGTCCGCGTGGAAGTTATCGGGCGGTGACGGGGAAAACGCGATGCCACTAGCGATGCGTAAATTGAAACTGACAAGGCGGCGCGTGCTGGCGCTCGTCCTGATCTCTCTTTTCTGCGCCGCCGTCGCATACGGGCTCGTGACAGCCGTGTCGGCGGAAGGCGACAGGAAAGAAGGCGTGCGCGTGGGCGACGACAGGGAGATTGCCATCGAGGCAGCGTCGTTCACGCGCGCGGAATTTTTCGGCGCGCAGGCGCTCATCCCCTATCCGACGGCCGAGGCGCGCAACCGCCTCGCGGACGTTCACGAAAAATATCCGAACGAGCCGCGAATCGCCCTCAGGCTCTCACAGCTCGACGAAAAATTGGGCCGATTTGACGAGGCCGAGCGCGAGCTGCTCGCCTTCGTAGAGCTTGAGCCGGACAAGCAGGAAGCCTTGACGACGCTCGCCTCCTTCTACGACAGGCGCGGCGAGTTTGAGAAAGAGGCCGCGACCTTCGAGCGCCTGCTCGCAGCCGCGCCCGTCGAGCAACGCGCGCAAATCTTCTCGCGGCTCATCGAACTGGCGAGAGTTCACGGCCTTGAGAGCTACCTCAAGCCGGAGTTTTATCAGAAGTACATCGAACAGGGCGCGGCCGTCTTTGAAATCATAGAGCAGCTTCTGGACAAGCTCGTGGAAGAGGAGAACTACCAGGAAGCTCTCAAAGTCCTGCGTCAATATAAGGACCGATACCCGTCGCGGCAAAGTTACCTGTTTAAAAAAGAGGTCTCGATTCTCGTTTCGATGAAGAACGCGAAGGAGGCCGAGAGCGTTTACCGGAAGGCTTTCGACCCCTTCTGGTCGGGCGAGATGTCCAGGGAGTTCTATCAATTCCTCAGCGACCACGACCGCTTCCGGGCCTACGGCCACGAACTCTCTGAAGCCTACGCCCGCGACCCCACGGACTTCGACACGGCCCTGCGCCTCATTCATTACCGCGACTACACGGGCGAGCGTTCAGCGCGCGTCATCGCGGAGCTTGAGCGGGCCAGGGCCGCGCGCAACGTCAATTGGAAGCCCGAAGAATTGGCGACGCTCGCGCGACTGCTCATCGCGGACGGCGACGGCGACACGGCGACGCGCTTCGTCTACACGCTCTACGCGCAGAACGAACTGAAGCCTGGGAGCCCCCTGCGCGCGCAAGTGCTCTACCAGTTGTTCGAGCTGCTCTCGGACGCGCGCGACGAAAGGCTGGCGCTGACGCGCGGCGATCTGAAATTTTATCAGGACGTAGCCACCTCGGACCCGCATCCGGGGATGCTCGGCGGCGTTCTCTCGCTCATCCTCTCGGACACGGAGCCGGCGCGCGAACTGCAAGCGCAGGAGCGCAGGGCCGTGCGCTATTTCAATCGCGCCGCAGCCTTCCGCATCTTCACGACCTATAAGCAGGAATACCCGACCTCGCCGGAACTGGCACAGATGTATCTGGACATCGTGCGCCTCTACAGTGCGACCAAAGAGCCGCGCGTCGCCGCCGCGACTCTCGCGGAGTTCGAGGGCAGGTACGCGGACGCACCACTTTACGCCGAGGTCGCTCTGAAACTCGCGGACTGCTACGTCGCGCTCGACAAGCCGGAAGACGAGCACGCCCTCTACCAGCGCGTCCTGGACAACCTGGGCAAAAAGCGCGCGGCCGGAAAGTGGCTCGTGCCTGCGGCGGGCCACGCCGGAACGGAGGGCGCGTCGCCGACCGTGCTCAACGTCTACTCGGAGCCGACGGAGACAGTGCCTTCGGTCACCTACGATTCGTATACGGCGAATCGCGGCATCCACGTCCCAACGGAGTACGAGGAGAGCACGGACGCCTCGAACGACGAATATGACGCCAGCCGTTACACGGATTATTTAGCGTCCGTCAAGCGGCCGGGCGCACCGGCCGCTAACGACGAGGGCGTGACGTACGCTGCGGTGCTCGAACGCTACGTCGCCTCGCTCGCCAGGAGGAAGCAGAACGACGCCATCCTGGCGCTTTACGCGAACGAGTTGAAGAAGTACCCGGACGAGCAGGGGCTCTACGAGCAGATGCTGCAATGGCTCGGGCAGACGAACCTCTTCGAAGAGCAACTGAAAGTTTACAAGGCGGCGCTCGACAAATTCCCCACGGCGCTCTGGCGCGACCGCCTCGCGCGCTGGTTCCTGCGGCGCGACCGCAGAGAGGAGTTCGAAGCCTTCTCGCGCGAGTTGCTGGCACAGTTGAACGACAGCGAAGTGCAGCGTTATCTGGAACGCTTCGTCAGCCCCGAAGCGTACACGACGACCCCGAACGTCCACGCGCAAATCTACCTGGGCCTCTACCAGTTGGCGCACGAGCGCTTCCCGCACAACCTGAGCTTCGTGCAGGGGCTGCTCAAGTTCTACAGGATACGCGAGCGCTGGGACGAATGGCGCAAGTTGATGGCCGAATACTATTTCGCCTCGCGCGAGATCAGGGACGAGTTTCTGGCACACCTCGCAAGTCGTAACGAGCTGCGCACGCACCTGGAGCGAGCGCGCGAGCGAAGTCTCGCCCAAAGCAGCGGCGAGCCCGCCCTCGCCGCCCTGCCTTACAAACTCTTCCGCGCGGACGCGGCCGCGCACCTGGCAAACTACGAAGAGGCGATTGACGCCTACAGGGAATTGAACCGGCTCTACCCGAACACGCCCGAGTTCGGCGAGCGGCTGATCTCTTTCACGCGCTCGCTCGGCCAGCACAACCCGAAGTTTCTGGAAGAGGCCGCGGACATCTCGCGCCGGATGGCCGACGCGTTCCCGTCGTCGGCCGCGTACCGCACGCGTGCGGGCGAGGTGCAGGCCGAGTTGGGAAACTACGACCGCGCGCGCGGCGAGTGGGAGCAGTTAATCGCGACGGGCCGTGGCGCGCCCGACACTTACCTTGAGACGGCGACCGTTTACTGGGACTACTTTCAATACGAAGACGCGCTCGGCGTCATCGCGCGCCTGCGCGAGCGTGTGCACGACCCATCCCTTTACGCTTTCGAGGCGGGCGCTATCCTGGAAGCGATGCACAGGAAGGAAGACGCGCTCACGGAGTACGTCAAGGCGCTGGATTTTAACGGCCCTGATTACGAGAGCAACGATAGGGCCGGGCGGCGTCTCGCCAGGCTCTACAAGCGCGAAGGAGTGCCGGCGCAGTTGCGAATCGCCTTCGAGCGCGAGCTTGCGCGCCGCGCCGATGGCTCGTCTCTCGTCCTGGCTTACGCGGGCCTACTCAAGGACGCGGGCGCGCGCCCCGAAGCCGCCGCGATTCTCAAACAGGAGATTGCGCGCAACGACTCGCGCGAGTTCCTGGTCGGCGCGCGCGACATCCTCCCGGCGGGCGAGGACGAGGGGACGGGCCGTCTCGCTCTCGAACGCCTGGCGGCGCTCCCTCTAAGCCCGCGTTTCAGCATCTCTTACCGCCTGCAACTAATCACCGACTCGATGAGTCGCGGGCGTCGCGAGGAAGCACAGAGCGCCCTCGGCGCGTTGGTGGAAAAATTCCCGACCAATTACGGCGTGCTTGACGAGGCGGAGAATCTTTACTGGCGCATGGGGCTGCGCGAAGACTCTTTGCGCGTCCTCGAAGGCGCTGCGCTGCGCGGCCGCGGGAGATTTCACTACATCTTCGGCCGCAAGCTGGCCGCGCGCCTCACGCTGATGGACCGTTTGCCGGAAGCCGAGCGCGTGCTCGCCGGGCTTCACGCCGAGGACAAGCGCAACACGGAAGTCTTTCACGAACTGGCGCGCGTCTACCTGCGCACTTCAAACACGGCGGGCCTCAAACGTGCTTTCCAGGAAACGCTCGCCGCCGTCAAAGAGCAGGAGCTTGACCGCGTCGAACTGCACGCGCAGGTGGCCGCACTGCGCAGGCAGATGATTGACGCCTTCACGCGGCTCAAGGACTACGGCGCGGCCGTCGAGCAGCACATCGAAATCATCAATCGCGAGCCGGAGGACGAGGAGAACGTGGAGGCCGCGATTGACTACGCCAAACGCTACGGCGGCGCTGACACGCTCCTCGCTTATTACCGGCGCACGGCCAACGAGGCATACAAGAACTACCGCTGGAGCGTCGTGCTGGCGCGCATCTACGAGGCCAAGAACGACCTTTCGAGCGCCGCCGAAAACTACAAGGCCGCCATTCTGAATCAGCCGGAGATGGTCGAGCTTTACGATGCGTTGGCACAAATTTACGCGCGCATGAATAACACACAGGGCGCGCTCGAAGCCCTCAACCGCGCGGCCGAGTTGACGAATGATGACCCGCAGTACATACGGCGCATCGTCGAGCTTCTGGAAAAATCGGGCCGCCGCCGCGAGGCGGAAGAGGCGCGACAGAAGTTGCCAGCCCCCGTCCAGACTCCACAGCAGGAGACGGCGGGCGCGCAGTTCAACGAAGCCGAGCGGCTGAGGAACGTCGAAAAGTCTAAGGCCGTCGCCGCATACCGGCAGGCTTTCGAGACGCTGCTGGCGGACCCGCTCGCGCACGAGTTGAAGGCCGTGGAGATTACGGGCTACGTCCAGACCGTGCGCGCCGAGGAGAGGCTGGACGCGGTCGCGGCGCGGCTCTGGCAGTTGCGCGACAAGTTGATCGCCGAAGCGTCGCACAAAGATTCCAAGGTGGCCGACCAGGCGCGCGCCTCTTTGAAGGTGCTCGACGGCGCGCTCCCGGAGGCCGTGGGCGGTGTGGCCGCGGAGCGTGCGACGGGCGACGAGTTGGCCGCACTGTTCGCGGACTTCAACCGCCGCGTCGAAGACGCTCTCAAGGGACACGACACATACGAGACGCTGGCGCTCGTACAGAATTTGTGCCACCGCGCGGGCTTCGGCGTGCTGGAAGAGAAGATCCTCGGCGCGCAGACGTTGAGCGCCTACGGGACCGGGAACCGAGACCTTTATCGCCAGCGGCTGCAAGGGCTAATTGACTTTTACACGGCGCGCGGCGACTACGCGCGCGTCATAGAGTTGATGGACGCGGAGCGCGCACGCACGAACGACGACAAGGCTTTCGATTACCTGAGCGTCATCGCGTCGAACGCGCGCGCCGTCGGCGACCGCGCGAAGGAGTTGCAAGCCTTAAGGGAGAGCTATCAGAGGCTCTTGCTTAATAACTCGTCACAGGTAGCGAGCGCGCAGGACGAGCTTGTGTCGCGTTACCTCGAAGCGCTCCACGAGCAAGGGGAGGAGGGGAGACGCGAGCTTCGCGAACTGGCACAGCGCACCTCGCCTTACCAGCTTCAGCTCATCAACTTCCTGCTCGGCCGGGGTGACGGGGAATTGGCCCACGAGGCGATTGAGCGCGCGCCCTTCTCCGAAGCCTGGAAGCTCTCGCGCCACGCGGGGGCGAGCCTCGCGCTCGCGGATTACGGCCCGCAAAGTGAAGGCTACTTCACGGACGCCCTGCAACTGAAATCCGTCGGCGAGTTGGTCGCGCAGAAGCCCGTCGTCTCAAAGCAGCCGGTCGGAGACGACTGGTTCCAACTCGCGCAAACTTACGGGCAGTGGCTTTACCAGTCGCGCAAGGAAACGGAGTCCCGTGCGCCGCGCGGCCTGCTCGCGGCGATGATCGAGAACAGGCCCCACGACCAGAACGAGCAGGCGAGGCTCGGGCGCTGGTATTTGGCACAGAAAGATTACAAGCGCGCGCTCGGCCACTTGAGACTCGCGCATGAGATGAGCGCGGGCGACATCCAGACGCTCGCGGACCTCGGCTCCGCCACTTTCCTCGCGGGCGACGAAAGTAAAGCGAGGGAGATTTGGTCGGAGATTATCGAGAGCGCGCAGCCGCAGCTACAGTATTGCGAGCTTTACCTGCGCACGCTCGTCGCGCACGGCCAGGCCGCCGAGGCCAGGGAGAAATTGTTCAGGGTTGTGCTGGGAGAGTTGTCGGGTCCCAACTATGGAGGTTACCTGGATTCTGATGATGTCAGCGCGGAGCAGCAGCAGCGGCGCGAGAGTCTGAGGGCGCTGATACGCGCGCTCGCCGAGTCGTTCGGTGAAGACGACGACGGGGCTCGCGGGTCGCAAATGGAGAGCGCGCGGGCTGAGTTCTTCTACAAGCTGAGCGAGGCCGCCGAAGACAGCAGCTTCCTGCCGAAGATGATGGTGGAAGAGTCTCTCATCGCGCGCGCGAGGCTTGGGCCGTTCTATGAACTGTTGATTCGGCGGGGCGCTCCGTTGAGCGGTTACGAGCGCGACTACGATTACACGGCGCGGCTACAGAGCACCTGGAGCGCGGACGAGGCGGAGGAAGCGCTCGACCAGGAGAGCGGTTATCAATCTTCCGAGCCGCCAAGCGAGCGCATAAATTGGGAGCGCGCTTACCTGGATTATTTAATCGCGCGTCGCGAGTGGGCGGCCGCGCGCGGCGTCGTCACAGCAATCGAGACGGAGATCAGCCGCCGCTACGCGCGCCCTGCGTGGCTGCGTTTGGCGAGTCTCCGCCTGGACCTCGCGGACGGGCGCGAGGCTGATGCGATGACGGGCTTGCGCCGCTTCGTAGGCGTCGAGGGCGCGAAAGATTCTACGGTCGTCAGCGTGCCCTCCGTGGAGCGTTTGAACATGGCCGTCGCGATGCTCAGGGAAGAGGGGCGCGCGGCAGCAGCTGAGCAACTGCTCGAAGCGGCGTACACGCGCGAGCTTGCGCTCGAAAATTACAGCGCTCACGCCTTCGTCGGCCTTGCGCGGCTGGCCTTCGAGAGACGTGACGCGGCCCTCGGCCTCAAACTCCTGCACACGATGGTCGCCCTCTCGTCTGAGGAGACGCGCGAAGAGGCTGCGGCTGAAGTGGCCTCGTGGCCCGCGGTCAAGGCGCGCGCGGCAGACCGCGCGAAGCAGGAAGGGGCCGAGACGGAGAACACGCTCGACCGCGCAGAGTCTTTGCGGCTCGCGGCGGAAACGGCCTCGGTCTTCGCGCAGTTCGACGCGGCGGTGAATTACCGGCGGCAGTTGTTGGAGACTTCGCCGGAAGACGAAACGAATCGGATGGAATTAGCGCGGGCACTCGCCGCCAGGAGGGATGACGAGGAGGCCGTGCGCGTGCTCGCGGAAATCATAGGCGACCGCGCGGCCACGAGGCGCGCGCGCTGGCAGGCGATCTGGCTCGCCCCGGAAATCGTCGGCGCGAGAGGTGAGCTGTGGGATTCGCTGAAAGAGCGTGTGCGCTCGATCAACGCGAGTGATGAAGAGATGCTGGCCGCGCTCTCGGCGGCGAGCGCTGTAGGAAATGGCACAGACGAAGCCGGAAAACTTATCGCCGGGACGGAGGCCGTGAACCCGAACCCTTACCTGACCTTCTTCGGCGCGCTGTTGGAAAAAAGATGGCAACGAGGCAACGAGTTGACGGGCTTTGTTCGCGCGCTCGTCGCGGGGAAGGACGCGCAAGTCGAGGCCGCTTTCGGGTTCGCGGAGGAGAATCCTTTGCGCCAGGTGATTCGCTTCTACGCGGTCAAGGGACAACCACGGGCGGCGCTTCTGGCCTACACGCTCGACCCGACCTTGAAAGAGAGCGCGGACACAGAAAGCGGCGAGGACGATACTTCGAGTGGCGGGCGGGACGCGCGCGTTGACGTGCAGGCTGATGACGGCCCGCGTTACATGACTTTGCGAGAGCGTGCGGCTGAGCGCGAGTTGAAGTCGCGGCGGGAGCTTTTGCGATTGCTGTCCGAGGCGGCCGAGCAGACGGGAGACTTAGATCGCGCCGTCGAATTCGAGAGGGCCAGGCTGAAACTACTTCCTGCGGCGACCGAGCGGCAGGCGGCCGAGACGCGGATAGCAGAATTGCTCTCGCGCCGGAAAGAGAACTCGCGCCGCGAGGTCGTCACCTACAGCGTGGATCAGAGCCTCGTCGCGCGGCGTTAGAGAGGAGAGGTTTTATGAAGGGTAACTGGAAACCGAGCCTGGCGGCGTTCCTGATTGGCTTCGGCATCGGCCTCGCGCTTTTCCTGGGCGTGAGTCTCATCGTCGGCCTCTTCACACGCAATCGCCAAACGACGAAACGAGTTCAGCCTGTGGGCCAAAAAACTTGCGGCGAGGCGCTCGGCTTCGCGTCGCCGGAAGAGATACTCGCCGCGCTTAAGAACCAGGACGTGACGGTCAGGCGAGAGGCTTTCGACAGATTGTTCCTGCGCCCCGGCGCGGCGACTACCTACTACGACTACGAGCGGGACCGCGACTACCCCGAGCGGGCCGAGCGCGCGGAGGTGAAGTATCTCAACCTGGACGAGCGAGACGGCGACGAGGCGGTCCTGACGTTCGTCAGGTACGAAAACCCTGCCGCGCTGATTCTCAAAAAAGAGGAGTGCGGTTGGAGCCTGGCGGGCGCGCTCAGCTCGTGGCTGCGTTTCGAGGACTACCCTTATCAGAGTTGGCTCGAAACGCCGGAGCGAGTGGCGGGCGGTGCGCACGACATACTGGTGCGCGAGAGCATGGGCGACGCCACGCACTACGCTCGCAACGCGCGCCTGCTGAGATTGACGGGCGGCGCGCTCGCGGAGGTCGCCTCGTTTACGGAAGAGAGCATCAAGCCCGTCGAAGGCTATAGCGGGGCCGATTGGAGCGATGTCAAGCGGCGCGAGGTGACGCGCCACACCTTCCAACCTGAAGCGGACGGGCGGCCCCGTCGGCTCAGGTTGGAGACGTTGGAAGAAGTCGTCATATATTCCGGCGCGCAGCCGTCTTACACCTACTGGCTGGAAACGGACGGCGCGTGGCACAACGCGAAGAGGCATTGGAGAGCAAGAGCGTCTGTACGTCTGCGGGTTGTGGGCCAGCGGACGCGCGAGTTCATCTGGGATGACGGCCCGAAGCGCTTCGTCGAAGAGGAGTGAAGATGGATGATAACTCAACACCTTTGCGTCTCCAGCGCCTCCAGCGTGAAAAATCCAAAACCACTCACGCCAAGACGCAAAGGGTTGAGTGAAGGTTTCGAAACACGCTTTTAATGAAAGGTTGAAGACATGATTGCCCGGAAGGTCGGCCGCAGGATTTGGCGGCGGCGTTTTTTCATCCTCGCGGCCGTGGCGCTGCTGGCGTGCGCGGTGCTGATCGCTTACGCGCGAGTCTCTAAAAAGCGGGAGGGCGCGTTTCCGCTGGCGTCGGACGTGCCGCGCGGCGCGCTCCTCTACGCGCAGTTCAGCGACCTGCCCGCGCTCGTCAAGCGTTGGGACGAATCCAAGCTCAAAGAGCGCTACCTCGCGAGCACGAACTTCCAGCAGTTTCAGAGTCGCCACCTCGCCCTGAAATTGATCGAGCGCTGGGAAGAGTTCAACAGCGCCGTCGGCTTTCCGCTCGACGCGCTGACCATCAGCGAGGCGACGGAGAAGAGTGCGGCGCTCGCCGTCTACGACGTGGGGCGTTTGGAGATGGTCTTCGTCGCGCCCGTCGGCGAAGAGAAGCTGGCGGCGGCGAAATTTTTCGGGAGCGCGGACCAGTTTGAAGAGACGGAGTTGCCGGACGGGACCGTCTATTACAGCCGCGCCGTCGAAGCGGATCGCGGGCGGCGCGAGCAGAAATTCTGCTTCGCCAGCGCGCGCGGCCGCCTCGTGCTGGCGACGAGTGAGCCGCTGCTCCTACGCACGCTGGCGAACATCAACGGCAACCGGACGCGCGACCGCCTGAGCGACGACCCGTCGTTCAAGAATCTGACCGCCGGGGCCGCGCCGCACTTCCTGACCGTCTGGATGGATCAGGCGAAGCTCAACGGCGATTGGTATTTCAAACAATACTGGATCATGCGAAACGTCGGGGAGCTGAAAAATATACGCGCCTGCTTGCTTGACCTTGAATTGCAAGACGGCCGCTGGGTCGAGCGCAGGGAGTTCCTACTCGCGGGGCCGGCGGAAGTGAAAAGCGCCGCCGTGCCCGCCGAAGTCGCGCGAAGAATCCTGAAGTTCATTCCAGGCGACGCCCCGTACTTCAAGTTGCGCGCCCTGGACGAAGCCCAATCGGCCGCATCGCTCGTGCGCGACACCTTCACGGACCGCCTGCCTGCGGATAAGAAGCGAGCGCGCGGGGAGGGCTGGCGCTGGCAGTACTACGACGACTCAGACTTTTATCCGGGCGGCGGTGAAGGCGGCGACTGGGACGAGGGCTATTACAGTCTTGGCCCAGAATTCAATTCGCTGATTGACGACCCGGAAGACGCGCAGGTCGAGGACGAAGACGAATTGGCACACGGGCGTCTGCGGCGCGACATGGGGCGTGAGGCGGACGAAAGCCTGCGCGACTCTCTGGCGGCCGCGCGCCCGCTTTACGTTGTGACCGTTCAGAGCCCGCGAGTCGGCGATGGCCCGCTCTTCACGGAGTTCCGAAAGGGCGCGGTCGTGACTTTGCAGTCACCCGGAAGTTTCCGCCCGCACGCCTTCGAGGAGGCGGTCGCACGCCTCGTCGAAAGCCGCCTGATGATCGCGGGTTCGAGCGTCAGTTTGAATTGGGCCAATGCACTTTGCGGCACTCAGGCGTGCAGGGAGCTACGGATGCCCGCGCTCGGCTGGGGGATGTATTACGTGTTCAAAGGGCCGGACCTCATCCTGGCGAACAGCCCAGAGATGATGCGGGCGATGCTTGGGGACGGAAATCCTTCTCACGCGATTGAGCTGAAATCTGCCGTGGCCGTTCACGACCTGACGGTGATTCGGCTCGGCCAGAGGGAGGAGGCTTTCGATTCGCTGATGCGGAAATTGGACGCGCCGCGCGTCAAAGCGTACTGGCGCGAGCGTAAGAAAGAACAAAATAATGAAGAGGACGGCCCCTCGCAGGAATTCTTTTCCGGGAACATCGCGAGCCTGTTGGATGTCGCGTCGCCGGTAACGGAGATCAGGATCAAGAGAAGTTTCCAAAAGAATCGTCTGCGCGAAGAGGTCGAGTTTGTATTAAGAGAGGATTCCAAAACTCAAGCTACACATTGATTCAAACCCCCTTCGCGTCTTTGCGCCTCCAGCGAGAGAAATAAAAACCACTCACGCCAAGTCGCAAAGACGCAAAGGGGTTGAGCTTTATGCTAGTCGCGCGAATCGTCTGTTAGAGTTTGGGAAATCCACGCCGAGGGCGAAGCAGGCGAAGAGGCCGAAGCCTGTGGCGGCAATCAGCGTGTTCCAGTTGAATTGAAGGGACGGCGCGTGAGGACTCTCGACGAGCATCGTGACGAGCACGCCAGCGAGGACGCTTAGGCGTAGCCCGGAAAAGCGCCGCCGTCGTCCGCTACGCAGTCCAGATATCGCTTGGAGAGCAGAAAGCTCGATCACTTTCCCCCAAAACTTACCGTTGCGTTTCGGTCCTTCCTGGCGCTAGCGCCAGCTATTGATTTGGGCGGAGACGTGCGGCCCGAGTACGAGGATGCCGATGGCTGCGGCCCCGAGTGCGGTCAGCAGGACCGCGCCGGCCGCCACGTCTTTCGCCTTCGCCGCGAGCGGGTGAAACGCGGGGGACGCTACGTCGGTCAGGAACTCGAACGCCGTGTTGAGCGCTTCGGCCGTCCAGACGGAAACAATCGCCAGAATTATCCAGCACCATTCGGCGCGGCTGAGACCGAAATGAAATCCGACGGTCACCACCAGCACCGTCGCCACGGCATGAATCCAGGCGTTGTGCTGCGAAGAGATCATGACGCGGATTCCGGTGAGCGCGCACCTGATGCTGCGTATCCTGCCGGTGAAAGTTAGAGGCGCTTGATGATTCATAATCTTAAGAGGTGTGATGTGAAAGAGTCCGGGACGGCCGCTCAGGTGTCGCGCGGCGCGTCGCCCGCCCGGCCGCCATTCGGGATGCGTGCCGTCCCCGGCACAATCCCGCTCGTAGAGGACACCCAATCGTGCCAGACAACATGCTTCAAGTAAATGACCTGAAGCAGCACGACGGCCAAATTAACTCACCCCCTTAGCGCCTTTGCGTCTTTGCGTGAGTGGTTTTTGGTTTTCTCTCGCTGGAGGCGCAAAGACGCTAAGGAGTTGAGCTTAGGTTTTGAAACGCGCGGTTATACGTCGAGTGGCGGCGTGACGTGCGGCCCGATTCGTGATAGCATGCGCGGACCGTGGAAATCCGCATACGTTTGAAAATCCCTAAGCACCTCTTCCCGCGCCTTGCGGGAAGTCTCGTCGCCCTCTGGCTGTTTCTTCCCACTCCGTCCCTCTTCCGCAGGATCAGCGCCCGTGGGAATGGCCTGCCCGAGGCGACACTGCCGAGCCGAACGCAAACGCTGGACGTGGTGGGCCGCAAACGGAAATACACACGCCAGGAGATCGAAACGCTCATCAGGGAATCGGCCCGCAAACACGGACTGCCGGAAGACAAGGTGCTGCGCATCGCGATCTGTGAATCTAAATTGGACCCGAACGTCATCAGTAAGAACAGAATGTTCTGGGGCCTTTACCAATTCGCTTTGACGACGTGGAACAACACCCCCGAGGGCAAAGCGAAGCTGGACAGGCGCGACCCGGTGGCTAACATCACCGCCGCACACAGACACATGAAGGCACACGGGTACGGGGCGTGGCCTCACTGCAAATCGCGTTGACGCGTCGGCACACGGAATCTTCGACAACGAGCGCGCCAAGACGCCGTCATAACTTCATCCGCACACCGCTTCTCGCCTAAAACCAGTCACGCCTGACCGCCTGCCGCCGCCGTTGACGGCAATCTAAACGCACTTCACTGCAAACCGACATCCGCACTGCGTGGGCCGTCGTATCCTGCTCCGAACGAGCGTCAGATGACCTCGCGAAAGGAGTCCGATATGAAACTGACAAACGCCTCGAAGAGTACGACCAGAGTGCTTCTGGTGGCTGCGTTCGCGCTGCTCTTCTTCTCCACCTTGCTGGGCATTACGCAGAGCGCCGCCAATCCTCCCGCGGAGCTTCAAACATCAGCGGATGAAACGCCCACGGCCACGAGCCAGCCCGCTCTCGTCCAGCGTTACCAGCAGACGATTACGCCCGAAGCGCTGGCCGCTCGTCTCTATTTTCTGGCCTCGGATTTTTTTGAAGGCCGCGAGGCCACGACGCGCGGGCAGAAACTCGCCGCGCAATACCTGGCCTCGCAGTACCGCCTGCTCGGCCTCGCGCCCAAAGGCAATGCCAGGACGACGGACCCTCTCGCGCCGTCGGCCTACTTCCAGCCGTTCGCCGTCTACAAGAGGACGC
>DATFCB010000329.1:0-3777 GCA_035253525.1 Pyrinomonadaceae bacterium
CCCGTCAGCCCGCGCGAGCGGCGCGAACGCCAGGAGCGCGGCGAGCGTGGCTAGCGCGCAGGTGGTGGCGGTGCTGACCGCAGCGCACGTCCGCCCGTGGCACGCGCCGAGCGTGCCGGCACTCCCGGCGAGACGGCCACGCCGCAGATTACTTACATCCCTTCGCCTTCCGACGGACGCGGCCGTGCACGCGGTCGCGGCGGTCGTCACACGACTGCGCGCGGCGGCAACGAGCGCGGGGGCGGACGCGGCGGTCGCTTCGACCGTGATTACATTCCGCCGCCGAAGGCGCTCTCGCTCGAAGACCGCATCGCCGGCCGGCTGAGCGGGGACGTGGCGACGGTGGCCGGCGAGTTGAAGCCCGTCCGCCTCGTCGAAGGCTCGACCGTCAAGGAGTTCGCCGAAAAGCTAGGCATCAAGCCGAAGGATGTGGTGACGCTGCTCCTTCAACGCGGCGTCTTCGCGACCATCAACCAGCCCTTGAACGACGACGTGGCCGTTGACCTCGGCAAGCGTTTCGGCTACGAGGTGACCTTCGTTCAGTTTGAAGAGATGGTCGCCGAGGAAGAGTTCGAGGAACTGATCGCGGCCGACGCGGACGACGTGGAGTTGCCGCGCGCGCCCGTCGTCACCGTCATGGGCCACGTTGACCACGGCAAGACTTCCCTACTCGACGGCATCCGCGCCACGGACGTGGCCGCCGGAGAGGCCGGCGGCATCACGCAGCACATCGGCGCTTATAGCGTGCAGGTCCAGAGCCCTGACAACCCCGAAGAGATGCGCCGCGTCGTCTTCCTGGACACGCCCGGCCACGAGGCGTTCACGATGATGCGCGCGCGCGGCGCGAAGGCGACCGACGTGGTCGTCCTCGTCGTCGCGGCCGACGACGGCGTCATGCCGCAGACAATCGAGGCCATAGACCACTCGCGCGCCGCAGGTGTGCCAATTGTCGTCGCCATCAACAAGATTGACCGCCCCGATGCTAACCCCGACCGCGTCAAGCAGGAGTTGGCGAACCACGGGCTTCAGCCCGTCGAGTGGGGCGGCGAAACCGAGATGGTTCAGGTTTCCGCGAAGAAGCGCGAGAATTTGGACACGCTCCTGGAAACCATCCTGCTGACGGCCGACATCCTGAACCTGAAGGCCAGCCCGACGCGCCTCGCCTCGGGCGTGGTCCTCGAAGCCAAGCTCGACCGCGGACGAGGCTCCGTCGCCACGGTTCTCGTCCAGCAGGGCACACTCCGCGTCCACGATCCTTTCATCGTCGGACAGATTTTCGGCAAGGTGCGCGCCATGTTCGACGACCGCGGCCAGGCGATAACGGAAGCCGGCCCCGCCACGCCGGTCGAAGTCCTCGGACTTCAGGGCGTGCCACAGGCGGGCGAGAGCTTCCAGGTCGTCGCGGACATCACGCGCGCCCAGCAGATCTCGCACCACCGCCAGATGCTCACGCGCCAGAACACCCTGCTCCAGACGACCAAGCGCGGCATAGAGGCGCTCGGCCAGACGGAGGTCAAGGAGCTTCTGGTCGTCATCAAGGCGGACGTGCAGGGCTCGGTCGAAGTCTTGAAGAGCACTTTACAAAAACTCTCGACCGAGCAGGTCAAGGTCAAGGTCGTGCGTTCGGGCGCGGGCGCGATCACGGAGTCGGACGTGCTGCTGGCCTCGGCCACGCAGACGGAGGCGACGGGCCGCGCCGTCGTCATCATCGGCTTCAACGTCCGTCCAGAGACGCGCGCCGCCGAGCTTGCGAAGCAGGAGGGCGTGGACATACGCCTGCACTCGATCATCTACAAGGTCGAGGAGGAGATTCGCGCCGCGATGATCGGCATGCTCGAAGCGGTCGAGAAGGAGAAGATTCTCGGCAAGGCGGACATACGCGAAGTCTTCCGCGTTCCCCGCGCCGGCACGGTCGCGGGCTGCATGGTCGTTGACGGCGTGATTCGCCGCAACGCACGCGCGCGCCTGATACGCGACGGGGTCGTCTCCTGGGAAGGCGGCATCGCATCTTTGCGCCGCTTCAAGGACGACGCCGCCGAGGTCCGCGAGGGCTTCGAGTGCGGCATCGGCCTGGAGAACTTTAACGACATCAAGGTGGGCGACCAGATCGAGGCGTACGTCATCGAGAAAGTCGCCGCTACAGAGTTGTAGCAGATGTCAGATGCTGGATGTCAGATGTCAGTGAAAAGCTGATGACTAACATCCAGCATCTGACATCTAACATCTGTTTTTTATGCGTAGGCCCGAGAGAATCGCTGACATGCTGCGCGAGGAGATTACGCAGATCGTCGGCTATGAATTGGAAGACCCACGGGTGCAGTCCGTGACGGTGACGGACGTGCGGGTGTCGGATGACCTGCGCGACGCGAGCGTCTACGTGCTGGTCGAGGGAGCCGAGGAGGAAATCCTGGCCGCGCTCACGGCGCTGCGGCACGCGGCCCCTTACGTGCGCAAGCAGGTCGGCTTCGCCCTCAACCTCCGGCACACGCCCGAGATTCATTTCATCCGCGACACCGTCGAGGAGCGCGGCGCGCGCGTTGACCGGCTCCTCGAAGAGATCGAGCAGGAACAAGGAAAGCAGAACAAGGCGGGAGAGTTCCGCGAAGAAAGGACAGGGATGAGGGATGAGGGATGAGGGATGAAGGAAAAGCGTTTGCCTTTCTTCATCCCTCATCCCTCATCCCTCATCCCTTTGAAAAGAGATGCTAAGTCAAGTCGTCGAGTTGATCGAGCAGAAGCGGCGCTTCGCGATCACCTCACACGTCCGCCCCGACGGTGACAGTCTGGGTTCGAGCCTCGGCCTCTACTGGCTCCTGCGGGCGCTGGACAAGGAGGTCGAGGTCATCATGCGCGACGCGGTCCCACACTCCTACGAGAAGTTGCCCGGCGCGCGCGAGGTCAGGGTGACGCCCAACGTGGACAGGGCCTACGACGCCGTCTTCGTCATCGAGTGCTCGGACATCACGCGCCCCGGCCTTCGTGACCTCGACAAACAGTTCGTCGTCAACATAGACCACCATTCGACCACCGCACTTTTTGGCACAATCAACTGGATTGACTCGACCGCCTCAGCCGTCGGCGAGATGATTTACAACCTCTGCAAGGCCACCGGCGTCCGCGTCACGCGCGAGATCGCCGAGTGCGTCTACACGGCCCTCATCACGGACACAGGCTCTTTCCACTACTCGAACACGAGTGAGCGCACCTTCAAGGTCGCATCCGAACTGGTCCGCGCCGGCGTCAAGCCCGCGAAAATCTCGCAGGCCGTCTTCAGCAATTATCCCTGGTCTAAGATCGAACTGATGGGCGAAGTCCTGGCGACGGCTCGCCGCGACGAGACGGGCCGCGTGGCGTGGATGCACCAGACTTTGGAGATGCAGGCGCGCGCCGGGGCCAGCGAGGAGGACGCCGACGGCTTCGTCAACTACCCGCTGACATGCGGCTCGGTCGAGGCGGTCGCGCTCCTGAAAGAATGCTCGCCCGGAGTTTACCGCACGAGCTTAAGGTCTAAGGGCGACGTGAACGTCGCGCGCATCGCGGAGAAGTTCGGCGGCGGCGGCCACCGCAACGCCGCAGGCTGCACCCTGTCGGGCGACCTTGAAGAGGCCGAGCAGACCATCGTCAGGCTGCTGCAAGACGCCGTCGAGTATCGCAACGGCGACCGCGATGACTCGCCCGTCCCCGTCTCGCCGGGCAGACAGCCGGAAGCGACAGCGTAAGGCTTGGGGGCCGGGGGTTCAAAGGGCGGGGGCCGGTAAAAGCAAAACGCTTTTTTTT
>DATFCB010000330.1:0-2863 GCA_035253525.1 Pyrinomonadaceae bacterium
CGATTGTTCTCGAAGAGCCTAGCTTCAGCGGCCCCGAAGAACCGGGCGATTAGACTTCTGCAAACGCCTTCCCTCTCATGTGCCCGGACAAAGAATTGGGAGCCCGGCCGCCACGCCCCCTTTTACTTTGAGAATCTTCAATTCCGGGCCGGCGTCGAGTCCCAGCCGCCGCTCGGCCAACTGGTCCGCGGCGCGGCTGGTCGGAATCCCTCCGACTTCGGCCGCCCTGTAAATGTCGAGCAGCGTGTCGTAAATCCCTTCCACCTTCGCGGCGACGCGCGCGGGCTCCCAGCTGAGCGCGCCGATGCAGACGTGTATGACCCCGCCCGCGTTGGCGACGTAATCGGGCGCGTAGAGGATGCCTCGCTTGGCGAGCGCCCGGCCGTGGCGGTCTTCGAGGAGCTGGTTGTTCGCCGCCCCGGCCACGATCTCGACCTTCAGGCGCGGCAGCGTCCGGTCGTTGATGATGCCGCCCAAAGCGCAGGGCGCGAAGATGTCCGCCCGCGCGTCGTAGATGTCTTCCGGCACGACCCCTTCCGCCCCGAAATCGCGAATCAGGTTCTCGACACGCTCCCGGTCCACGTCCGTGACGATTAATTTCGCGCCGGCCTCATGTAGTTTTTTCGCCAGGCGGGAGCCGACGCTGCCGCAGCCCTGGAGGGCGACTGTTTTGCCGGCCACGCTGTCCGAGCCCCAGCGGTATTTCGCGGAGGCGAGGATGGCGCGGAAGACACCGTGCGCCGTGACGGGCGACGGGTCGCCCGAGCGCCCTTCAAGCCCGACGACGTGTTTCGTCTCCAAAGCAACGCACCCCATGTCTGCGGGCGTCGTCGCCACGTCCTCCGCCGTGATGTAGAGGCCTTTCAGGGTTTCGACAAGGCGCCCGTGCGCGCGGAAGAGCGCCGCCCTGTCCGTTATCTTCGCCGGGGCGAGGATGACGGATTTGCCGCCGCCCAAGGGCAGCCCGGCCAGCGCGTTTTTGTAAGTCATCCCGCGCGCCAGCCGCAGCGCGTCGACGAGCGCCTCCTTCACGCCCCTGTAGCGCCAGAGCCGCGTGCCGCCCAGCGCCGGGCCGAGCGTCGTGTTGTGGACGGCGATGATCGCACGGTAGTTCGCCGCTCGGTCGCGCCCGCACACGACTTGCTCGTACCCGCCGGCTTTCTTTTCGAGAATCTCCATAAAATGCTTCCGTTCTAATTTAGAATTTGAACACGGCGGCAGTCGCGGCCAGCCCTGACGAAAGGTACTTAACCCGCCACCAATTTATCTTCACAGGCTCCGGCGCGCGAGAGTGTGATTACTCAAGGCGGGTAGGTGTTAACACTTACTTCGCGTGAGAAGTCAGGACAGGACGCGCACGGCCCCCGTTAACTCCCGCTCCGGGAGCTGGGCTTCTACCGCGACCGGGCGGGCAACGCCACCTGCATCGAGGTAGGCTCGACCGGCCCGAGGGATTTCTCCTTCGAGAGGGGAAGTCGGAGGCGAAGCCGACCGGGCGACGACCGGGTTCCGACTAGCCCTGGTCCCGGAGTGATTTCGCGTCCTTCAGCAGGAACCAGTAGAAGCCGCGCGGCGCAAGGGCGAGTTGATAGGGCAGTTCCCCTATGGCCGGGAACTCCGTCCCGCCGATCATCTCGACGGGCGTTGCGCCGCTCAGATGCTTGAGGTCCAGCTCGACCGGCTGGGCGTGCTGCGAGAGGTTGAAGACGCAGAGCACCGTCTCGTGCTCGGACGTGCGCGTGAAGGCGAAGACTTTACGGTTCAACGGCCTGACGAACTCCATCGAGCCGCGACCGAAGACCGGGTGGCGTTTGCGTAGGTGAATCATCTCGCGCATCCAGTTCAGGAGCGACGTGGAGTAGCGCCGCTGCGCCTCGACGTTGACGGACTGGTAGCCGTAGACGGGGTCCATGATGACCGGGAAGTAGAGTTGTGCGAAGTCGGCACGCGAGAACCCTGCGTTGCGGTCGGCTGACCACTGCATCGGCGTGCGCACGCCGTCGCGGTCGCCCAGATAGATGTTGTCGCCCATCCCTATCTCGTCGCCGTAATAAAGGAAGGGGCTGCCGGGGAGGCTGAAGAGCAGCGCGTGCAGGAGTTCTATCCGCCTCCTCCCGTTATCCATGAGCGGCGCGAGCCTGCGGCGGATGCCGACGTTGATGCGCATCCTTCGGTCTTTCGCGTACTCGTTATAAAGATAGTCGCGCTCCTCGTCCGTCACCATCTCTAATGTCAGCTCGTCGTGGTTGCGCAGGAACATCCCCCACTGACAGTTCTCGGGGATGGCGGGCGTCCGTTCCAGAATCTCCGTGATGGGGCGGCGGTCCTCTTGCCTGAGCGCCATGAAGAGGCGCGGCATGATCGGGAAGTGGTAGCACATCTGGAACTCGTCGCCGCGGCCGAAGTACTCGACCACGTCCTCGGGCCACTGGTTGGCCTCGGCCAAAAGTAAGCAATTCGGGTAGTGAGCTTCGACGTGGGCGCGCAGCCGTTTGAGGAAGGCGTGCGTCTCGGGCAGGTTCTCGCAGTTGGTCCCCTCGCGCTCGAAGAGGTAGGGGACGGCGTCCACGCGGAAGCCGTCTATGCCGAGTTCGAGCCAGAAGGAGACGACTTCGATCATTGCCCGTTGGACTTCCTCGTTCTCGTAGTTGAGGTCCGGCTGGTGGCTGAAGAAGCGGTGCCAGTAGAAAGCCTGCACTTCGTCGTCCCAAGTCCAGTTCGACCGCTCCGTGTCAGTGAAGATGATGCGGGCGTCCGCATACCGTTGGTCCGTGTCGCTCCAGACGTACCAATCCCGCTTCGGCGATGCGGGCGAGCGGCGCGACTCCTGGAACCAGGGGTGCTGGTCTGAAGTGTGGTTGAT
>DATFCB010000331.1:0-9515 GCA_035253525.1 Pyrinomonadaceae bacterium
CCCCAACCCTCTCCCCGCTGGGGAGAGGGTACCGAGCGGAGCGAGGCGGTGAGGGGGAAATTCACAGCGAAGTTACGCCGCTTCCGCGGCCATCTTCTTGCCCTTCTCCACGGCCTGATCGATGGTGCCGACCATGTAGAAGGCTTGTTCGGGCAGGTCGTCGTGCTTGCCTTCGATGATCTCGCGGAAGCCGCGCACAGTGTCCTCGCGCTTGACGTACTTGCCTTCGAGGCCGGTGAACTGCGCGGCGACGAACATCGGCTGCGAGAAGAAGCGTTGAATCTTGCGCGCGCGCCAGACCGTCTGCCGGTCCTCTTCCGGCAGCTCTTCCATGCCGAGGATGGCGATGATGTCTTGCAAGTCTTTGTAGCGCTGCAAGATTTGCTTCACGTCCTGTGCCACTTTGTAGTGCTCGTCGCCGACCACGCGCGGGTCGAGAATGCGCGAGCTGGAGGTGAGCGGGTCCACGGCCGGGTAGATGCCGATCTCAACGATCTGGCGCGAGAGCGCCGTGACGGCGTCGAGGTGCGCGAACGTCGTGGCCGGCGCGGGGTCCGTGTAGTCGTCCGCCGGGACGTAGACGGCCTGAATCGAAGTGACGGCCCCGGTCTTCGTAGACGTGATGCGCTCCTGCATCTCGCCCATCTCGGTCGCGAGGTTCGGCTGATAGCCGACGGCCGAGGGCATGCGGCCGAGAAGCGCAGAGACTTCCGAGCCGGCCTGCGTGAAGCGGAAGATGTTGTCAATGAAGAGGAGCACGTCCAAACCCTGATCGCGGAAATACTCCGCGACCGTCAGGCCCGAGAGCGCGACGCGCAGGCGCGCGCCCGGCGGCTCCGTCATCTGGCCGTAGATGAGCGCGACCTTCGACTCTTCGATGGCCTTCATGTCCACCTTCGTCATGTCGAACTCGCCCGTCTCTTCAAAGTGGTGATAGAAGGCTTCGCCGAAGTTGATGACCTTGGACTCGACCATCTCGCGCAAAAGGTCGTTGCCCTCGCGCGTGCGCTCGCCGACGCCCGCGAAGACTGAGAAGCCCGAGTGCGCCTTGGCGATGTTGTTAATCAGCTCCATGATGAGCACGGTCTTGCCGACTCCCGCGCCGCCGAACAGCCCGATCTTGCCGCCGCGCAGGAAGGGCTGAATCAGGTCAATGACCTTGATGCCCGTCTCGAACATCTGCAACTCGGTTGACTGCTCGTCAAAGTCCGGCGCGTGGCGGTGAATCGCGTAACGCTGCTCATACTTGACCGCGCCCAAGTTGTCCACCGGCTCGCCGATGACGTTGAGCACGCGGCCGAGCGTGCCTTCGCCGACAGGCACGGTGATGGGGCCGCCCGTGTCGAACGCCTTCATGCCGCGCACCATGCCGTCCGTCGGCAGCATTGAGACGGTGCGCACGCGGCCTTCGCCCAGGTGCTGCTCGACTTCGCAGATGACATCAATCGGCGTGGGCACGTCGAAACCTTCGGACGTGACGCGTATCGCCTGGTAGATGGGCGGCAACTTATTCTCTTCAAATTCCACGTCAACAACCGGGCCGATAATTTGGACGACGCGTCCGGTCGCCTGGCCGTCAGTTGTAGCGTTTCCGTTGGGCGTAGCCATACTGTTGTTCAACTCCTCACTTTGATGCCTATAAAGGCGAAAAACTGGCAGGTTTTATAGAAAGTGCAAGATATCACAGGGTTCTCGCCTTTGGCAAAGAGCGCGTCCGTCCCGGTTTTTGTCGGAACGCGCGCGGCCCGCGGCTCGTAAAGGTAAACATCAAGGCCATCAAAAGCGGGCACTCTTCTTCCGGTAAGCTCTAGCGGGAAAACTTCAAACCTCGAAACCCCCTTTTTGCGGAGGTTCGATTCTTCTAGTGGAGGCTCAAGATGAAAAAATACAGGTACGTGGGCTACGGTCTGGCAATCGTCCTCGCGCTCGGCCTCACGCAGGCTCGCTCTATCGCTCAGGGAGGGAAGACGGCTTCCGAGAAATCGTACGCGGAGGCGCGGCGCGTGCTCGACGCAGGGATAGCGGCGCTCGGCGGGCGCGAAGCCATCGCTAAGGTCGAAGACATCACCGTCAAATACTCCGGCATCAACTACGCGCGCAACCAGAGCGCGACGCCCGACACGCCCTACTTCGAGGGCCGCGTAGACGGCTGGTTCACTTACGACAGCAAAGGCAACCGCGCCATCATAGAGCAGGGCAGCACCCTGCCCGGCTTCAAGTTCCGCTTCAAAAATATTTTCAAAGGCGAGAAGGGCATGGTCTTCGACCTGGACAACAAGACTGCCCAGGCCGCCACCAACGCGAACGCCATCGGCAACATCTCGCGCACGCGCCTGCCGCACGTCACGCTGATGACGGCTCTGGAGCGCGCGGCCACGCTGCGTTTCCTCGGCCAGGAGGACGTGGACGGCAAGAAACAGAACGTCATCACCTTCGCCCTCCCAGACGGCACGCAGTTGGCGCTCTACTTCGACGCGGCCACCAACCTCCTGACCAAGTCTGAAAACCTGGACACAGACTCGCGCGTCGGCGACGTGGCGCAGGAATTCTTCTTCTCCGACTACATGCCTGCGGGCGGCGTGAAAATCGCCGGTCGCCGCATCCTACGCCGCGGCGGCGAGATCGTACAGGACATCAAGGTCTCGGACGTTCAGGTCAACACGCGCCCGGCCGAGAGCGCGTTTGAGCGTCCGCAAGGGTTTGACGACTTGCCGGCCAACAACCCTACGCCGACGCCGACGGTGGTCGAGTTGGCGAAGGACGTGTACCTGGTCAAGGACGCGGCCAACGGTTACAACGTGATGTTCGTCGCGATGAACGACCACGTCCTGGTGGTCGAAGCCCCGCTCAACGACGGGACCTCGAAGCGCGTGATGGCGAAGATCAAGGAGACCGTGCCGAACAAGCCCATCAAGTACATCATCCCGACACACTTCCACGATGACCACTCGGGCGGCATACGCACCTACATGGGCGAGGGCGCGACCGTCGTCACGACTCCCGGCAACAAGGCGTATTTTGAAAAGGTGGCGAAGGCCGTGCGCACCATCGCGCCGGACTCGTTGACGATGAAGCCCCGCCAGCCCACGATCGAGACGGTTGAGAACATGAAGCGCGTCTTCACGGACAGCAACCACACGGTCGAGCTTTACGACATAGGCCCCGGCCCGCACACCAAGGAGATGCTGGTCGTCTACCTGCCCAAGGAGAAGATTCTCTTCGAGGGCGACATGCTGGGGCTGCCCAACGACACCACGCTCGTCACGGCCGCCAACGAGACGACCGCGCACTTCGCCGAGAGGATTGCGGCCCTCGGCCTCGCCCCGGACAAAATCGCCTCCGTCCACGGCCGCACCGCCACGATGGCCGAACTCCGCGCGTCGGTCGAAAAAGCAAATGGAGAGAAAGCGGCAAGGTAAGTAATGTAAAATGCAAAATGGAAGAGGCGGAAGCCAGTTTTGTTAAATTGGCTTCCGCCTGATTTTTGCATTTTACATTCTTAATTTCTCATTCTTCTGTATCAATGCGAATCTTCATGCGGCGCAGGGTGTGCAGGTCTTCGTCTGTGAGTTCGAGCGAAGTCTCTTCCTCTTCCCGCGTGTGGGCGCGGAGGGCTATTTCAAGACGCAGGGTCAGCTCCATTTCGTAGCCGGCCTCGCGCAGGCGTTCGATGGCCGCGGCGACCTGACTGGATTTCCCGACCGCCGAGTTGATGGCCGTGCACAGGTCCTGGACGATCTGTTTGGCTTCGTCGTTGATTTCCAAAATTCACCCACCGCGCGCTCTACGGCCGCAGTCTGAAACTTCGCTTTCAGGTTGGCGTTGATGCTAAGCGAGCGGAGCAGTCGCGGTCAACCCGGTCTCGAAATTGCGGCGCTCAGTTCGGCTGTGCTAGGCTTCGATAAACCGTTGAGCGCAATTTGTGCGTCCGTCTTAATCAAGCCTTCGCGAAGGTTCGGAAACCACCATGACGACAAAAACGAGCGTCGAGCGTCGAGAGCATTTCGAGACACCTTCGGGCATAGAACTGCCCGTGGATTTCAACCCGTCGAACACGGGACCGTTGGACTACGAGCGCGACCTCGGCGCGCCCGGCGAGTACCCTTACACGCGCGGCGTTCGCCCGAACATGTATCGCGGCCGCCTCTGGACGATGCGCCAGTACGCGGGTTACGCGACGGCCGAAGAGTCTAACGCGCGCTATAAGTACCTGCTCGCACACGGGACGACCGGGCTCTCTGTCGCCTTCGATTTGCCGACGCAGATCGGGCTCGATTCAGACGACCCGCTGGCGCAGGGCGAGGTCGGCCGCGTCGGCGTCGCCATTGATTCCATCGAAGACATGCAGCGGCTCTTCGACGGCATCCCGCTCGACACGGTCTCGACCTCCATGACGATCAACGCGACGGCTTCGACCTTGCTCTGCCTTTATCTCGCCGTCGCGCGCCGTCAGAATGTGAGCCTCGACAAAGTCAACGGGACGATTCAGAACGACATCTTGAAGGAGTACATCGCGCGCGGGACGTACATCTACCCGCCGAAGCCCTCTCTCAGGCTGGTGACGGACACGTTCGCCTTCTGCGCGCACGAAGTTCCGAACTGGAACACGATTTCGATCAGCGGCTACCACATACGCGAGGCAGGCTCGACCGCCGTGCAGGAGGTCGCCTTCACGCTCGCCGACGCCATCAGTTACGTAGAGGCCGCGATAGAAGCTGGACTGAAGGTGGACGAGTTCGCGCCGCGCCTTTCGTTCTTCTTCAACGCGCACAACAACCTGCTCGAAGAGGTCGCGAAGTTTCGCGCCGCACGCAGGCTCTGGGCGCGCGTCATGCGCGAGCGCTTCCACGCGCGCGACCCGCGCTCGCTGATGCTCCGCTTTCACACGCAGACCGCAGGCTCTTCGCTTCTGGCACAACAACCGGAAGTCAACGTCGTCCGCACGACGATTCAGGCGCTCGCCGCCGTGCTCGGCGGCACGCAGAGCTTACACACCAACGCGATGGACGAGGCGCTGGCGCTCCCCACCGAGCAGGCCGCGCGGCTGGCCCTGCGCACGCAGCAGGTCATCGCGCACGAATCGGGCGTGGCCGACACGGTTGACCCGCTCGCCGGCTCTTACGCCGTGGAGGAATTGACAAACGAGATCGAGCGCCGCGCGGCTGCCTACCTTGACAAGATAGACGCGCTCGGCGGGATGCTGCGCGCGATTGAGACGGGCTACGTCCAGCGCGAGATTCAGGACGCCGCCTATCGCTACCAGCGGGCCGTCGAGACAGATGAGCAGACGGTCGTCGGCCTCAACCGTTTTCAGGTCGAAGAAGAGACGAGCGTGCCCACGATGCGCGTTGACCCGAAGATTGAACAGGCGCAGGTCGAGCGCGTGCGCGCCCTGCGCGAGCGGCGCGACGGCGAGCAGGCCGAAGCCGCACTCGTTCAATTGGAGGAGGCCGCGCGCGGCACGGAAAACCTGCTCCCGCGCATCCTCGCCTGCGTAGAAGCATCAGTCACCGTCGGCGAAATCAGCCATCGCCTGCGCCGCGTCTGGGGCGAGTACCAGGAGGCCGTGACGGTGTAGAATAGGTAACATAAGGAGTCTATAGCGATGTCTCAGAGGCTAAGAGCGATTTATCAGGGAGGAGCGTTCATCCCACAGTCGCCATGTGACCTGCCCGAAAATTCGGAAGTGGAGTTGATCATAGAGGCTCCACGCGTAATCCCACCAGCGGAGACGGACCCGGAGAAGCGGAAACGCGTGCTGGCTAGAATGGTCGAGCGCATGCGCGCCAATCCGATACCAGCCGACGCGCCGCGCTTCACACGCGAGGAATTGCATGAACGCCGTTGACACGAACGTCCTCATCTATGCGCGTGATCCTCGTGATTCAGTCAAGCAGGCGACGGCAACAGTTTTACTCTCGTCGTTGACCGATGGCGTGCTGCTGTGGCAGGTCGCCTGTGAGTATCTCGCTGCCTCACGCAAGCTAGCGCCATACGGTTACGATCTAAATCAAGCGCTGGACGATCTAGCGGACATGCGAGAAGCGTGGAAGACGATTCTCCCGACGTGGAGTGTGATGGACAAGGCAGAACAATTGCTTACTAAATATCATCTCTCGTTCTGGGATGGTTTGCTTATCGCCGCTTGTTTGGAGGGTGGTGTGACGCGGCTGTACTCGGAGGATTTTGATGTGTCAGCTCAGGCAGAGGGAGTGGAGATTGTAAATCCATTCAAGGCTTCGTAAATAACCTTGCAGGCCTGCGAGAGAGAACTGCTGTGGCGAAGACTTTCAAGTACCGTGTGTGCCAAACTCAGATGGCGCGTGTGACGTTCGTCAACGGGCGCTGGCAGGGCTTGCAGGTCGCGGACGAGGCGGACCCGGCGCAACTCTACAACTCGTGCCCGATGGTCTGGGAGTATCTTGAATCCGCGGGCCGCGACGGCTGGGAACTGGTGGCCTCCGCCCCGCAAATTGACGTGACGAGCGGACAGCACGCCGCGAATCTCCTGTTCCTCAAAAAAGAAGTCATGGAGTAATTGCGGATTAAAGATAAGCCGCAATCAGCTCTTCGCGCCTTTGCGACTTGGCGTGAAAAACTATATCGGTTTGCAATTGAGTGTAGGTTAAAGAAAAACATCTCACGCCAAGACGCCAAGGCGCGAAGAAAAGCTTAACTGTTTTCTTCGCGCCTTTGCGCCTTGGCGTGAGACTTTCTCTGGCTTACACTCAATTGCAAGTGGCTATAAAACCACTCACGCCAAGGCGCAAAAGGGATTGCGTCAGGCAGTATCTTGAGTTCTGGTTTGTCAGCTTCAGTCAATCTTACCCTGCTAAACGAAGACTCTGCGCGATTCTTTCAAAGGTCGCCTGGTAGTTTTTGAACTCATCTTCGGGCGCGATGGTAATCAGATAAAACAATCGGCCGTCGGCGGTCGCGGTCGTGTAGATAACGTCAATCTCGACGACGCCGGTGACGGGCGAGGGGCCTGCGACGATGGTGGCGTAGCCGCGCCGGCCGCCGAAGTCTATCGCCTGCGGGGCGCGCTCGACGCGAAAGTCCGGGTTCATGTTCACCTGCTGCTGGACGAAGGCGGCGTTGGCCTGTTCGAGGTCGCCCGCTTCGGGGCGCACCACCCCAATCATGACGCCGTGCGTGACGACTAAGCCCTCGTCAATCTGCCCGTAAGCCCTCTCGGGCGCGAAGATCATGTTCGCGTCGTCCGCGGAGAGCGCGTCCCAGTTGTCCGGGTACTGAAGCGCGAAAGAGTTGTCGCGCGCCTGGAAGTCGCGGAAGGTCTGAGATGGTTGGGCGGGCCGCGTACCTGGGCCAGTTTCGTTCGGGCCGCCGGACCCAACGCGCTCCGGCCCGGCGGACGTTGCAAGCTGCGTCCCGCCCCCGGTCAGCAAGCCCCTGGTCTGCTTGAACTCTTCCGAATCGTGAACGGGGTTCTGGCTGACGGCGAGCGACGGCAACTCGCGCTTAATAGCGGCGACGCGGTTGCCGGGGTCCGGGTGGTCGCTCATGAACTCGGGCGTCCGCTGCCCGCTCTTGGATTGGAGCAGCTCGAAGAAGCCGGCCATGTCGCGCGGGTCGTAGCCGGCTGCGGCCATGATGCGCGCGCCTTCCAGGTCGGCCTGCGTCTCGGCCGTCCGCCCGAATTTCAGGAAGAGCAGGTTCGCGCCCGCCCCGCCGACCTGTTCCAGAATCCCCCCTATGTCTGAGCCGGTCACCCTGCGCACGATGCGCAAGCCGGTCTTGGCGACGTACGCCTTGGAGACCTGATTGGTCGGGTGGCGTAAAGCGACGTGCGCGATTTCGTGGGCCATGACGCCAGCCAACTCGCCCTCGTTGCGCGCGGCCGCGATTGTGCCGGCGTTGACGAAGATGTAGCCGCCGGGGAGCGCGAAGGCGTTGACCTCCCTGGTGGCGATGACGTTGAACTGGTAGGTGAAGTCGAAGCCGGGCGCTTTCGCTGCGAGCCGTTCGCCCAACCGGCGGACGTAAGAGACTATGCGCTCGTCGCTGAGGAGCGGAACCTGGCGTGCGACCTCCTGGGCCGACTGCCTGCCCATCTGTATGTCCTGCTCTGGCGTGAAGAGATTGAAGCCCGGCTTGAAGTGCGGGGCGGGCCGCGTCGTCACCGCGTCGCCGTAACCGGTCGAACCGGACTTGTCCCCGAGCAGGGACTTGCAGGCGGGCTGGAACGCCAGCAAAGAGACAATCAGTAAGGCGACAGCGCTTCTTCGTCGGAGCATGACTCTCCCTCGGTTGATGACAAGCCCTCCGGCGCGGCGCGAGGCTTAATCCCGATAGCAACTTCATGGGGGGATGAAAATAATCTTAGATGATGGGGCCGCCATTTGCCACCTGATAATTGGTCAAGCGGCGCGGCCGCCTGCTAAACTTCCGAGCGCATGTCGCACCTCCTCGAAGTCAAAAATTTACAGACGCATTTCCCGACGCGCGCGGGGCTCGTGCGCGCGGTTGACGGCGTGAGTTTTCACGTTGACCGGGGCGAGTTGCTGAGCGTGGTCGGCGAGTCGGGTTGTGGGAAATCCATCACGGCGCTGTCGGTGATGCGCTTGATTTCGCCGCCGGGCAAGATCGTAGGGGGCGAGATAAGTTTCGAGGGCGAGGACTTGCTCGCGGCCTCTGAGGAGCGCATGCGCGAGATTCGCGGCGACGACATCGCGATGATTTTTCAAGACCCTATGACTTCGCTCAACCCCGTCTACACGGTCGGGGAGCAGATCGCGGAGGCGTTGCGGCTGCATCGCGGCATGACGCGCGCAGAAGCGCGCGAGGCGACCATACAGGCGATGACGGAAGTCGCCATCCCGGACCCCGCGCGCCGCGTGGACGATTACCCGCATCAACTCTCGGGCGGCATGCGACAGCGCGTGATGATCGCGATGGCGCTCGCCTGCGACCCCAAGCTCCTCATCGCCGACGAGCCGACGACCGCGCTCGACGTGACCATACAGGCGCAGATTCTCGAATTGCTCAATGAACTCAGGCGGACGCGCGACCTGGGCGTGCTGCTCATCACGCACGACCTCGGGGTGGTGGCCGAGGTGGCGGACCGCGTGGCGGTGATGTACACGGGGCGCATCGTCGAAGAGTCGCCGGTCGAAGAGTTGTTTGCGCGGCCGAAGCATCCTTACACGGAAGGGCTGTTGCGGTCTGTGCCAAAATTGACGGCTGACGAGGTCGGGCGCGCTGCGCGGCTCGAAACCATTGAAGGCGTCGTGCCGAGCCCGGCCGCGCTCCCGCCCGGCTGCCACTTCGCGCCGCGCTGTTCACATCGCATGACGCGCTGCGAAGAGGGAGTAATCCCGCTTTATGAATTGGAAGGCAGCGTGCGCGTGCGCTGCGTGCTGTATGATCTGGCGGCAGCGGTCGCCGCCGACCATCAAAGTGAAGTAAGCACTCGACCGCAGGAATGAAGAGCTATTTCCCCTTTGCGTCTTTGCGCCTTTGCGTGAGAATAATTTTCACGCAAAGGCGCAAAG
>DATFCB010000332.1:0-3574 GCA_035253525.1 Pyrinomonadaceae bacterium
ACCCGCCGATTTTTGTGCCAGGAAAATAGTGTTCGAGGATTCGGCGGTAGGATAGCCCTCGGCGGGCCATTTCGTGCGCGCCCTCCTGGCACAGACCGAGGCCGTGGCCGAAACCGTTGCCGCGAAAGACGAAGTCAGTCCCCTCGCGCGTCACCTCGAAGCGGGAACTCTTCAGGACGTTCCACCCGAGCGCACGGCCCACGATTATCTTGAAATCCCACCCGCGAAGTTCCCGCCTGCTCTCCCCTTCGAGGACTAAAAACTCTACGCGCCCCGTCCGGTCGCGGCTGGTGACGGTGATGTTCTCAAGCCTGCTCCCTACGTCGCTCGAAGAATCGCCCCGCAAAGCCCTCGCCAGTTTCGCCGCCGGAATCACGTTGACCCAGGCGTGCGGCGCGGTCGCGCAATATTCATCCGCGACGCCGCGCAGGTAGCCCGGCGCTTGTGTGCCCCACAGGGTTTCGATGTCGGCGGTCATGCCGCCGCAGGCCGCGTGAAAGTATGCGTCCGCGACGCGGCCCCCTTCGTCGCGCACGGCCTCGCCCGCCGTCTCCGTCACGGCACGCCTGAAGAGGTTTTTGAAGCGGGCGTGGTTCCTATCGTCCGCGACTGTTAAGAGGTAACGCTGGCAGTGCGTCGTGTCGCAAAAGTCGTAGCCCTCGTCGGCGTGCCGCCGCAAGTTTTTGAGCGCGTACGTGCGGGCGGCAACAGATAAAGCCTTGAGCGCTTCAAGCTCGCTCTCGACGCTGCCCTCCGCCGCGACGACGCCCAACACGTATTCTTCGAGCGGCAAGTCGCGCGTGATATTTTTGCCGGTCAGGTGAACACGAACTGGCACACCGGCAAGAGGAGCAGACGTGCGCGACCCCTGCTCGCCCGCGAGTTTTTCAGCTTGAGCTTCCGCGCCGCCGTCCCGCTTCGCGTACTCTTCAAACACGGAGCGCGCCACGCGAGCGCAGTCGGCCCCGCGCGAGCGCTTGAGAAAGACGAGGACGGCGAGCCTGACGCTTTCGGGCGGGACTTCGCGGCCAGCGCCCCGTTCGCCCGCGAAGCTCACGAACCACCCTTGCGAGCGGTAGTCGTTTGCCATCGTGGAAGTGCCCGTCTTGCCGAAGACCTCGAACGGCAGCCGGTCGAGTCCCGCACTCGACGCTGTGCCAAATCTGACCGCGCCACGCATCCCTTCCAGAAGCTGTGCACGATGTTCGGGCGCAATCGTCAGTCGCGCGCGCTCCGTCATCTGAAAATCGCCCGCCGCGATTTGCCTGGGGACGAAGAGGCGGCCGCCGTTCACGAGCGCCGAGTAAGCCGTGATTAACTGAACGGGCGTAACCGCCAGTTGCTCACTTTCCCCAATCGCGTAACTGACGCGCCACTCGCCCTGCGGCAGCCTGCCCGCCGCCTCTTCCTCCTCGCCCGCGCCAGTCCGCGCGCCGAAGCCGAACTCGCGCAGGGTTTCGTCAAACGCGTTCGTCTCCAACCGCTCGCCGACCTTGCCGAAAAAGTAGTTGCACGAATAGGCCAGCGCGTGCGCGAGGTTGAAAGAGACCTCCGTCTTCTGGTGCGGGCACGAGATCGCCAGCTCCTTGTAGGCGTAGCGTGTGCGGCAGAGCTTCCGCGTGCGTTCGTCAATCAACTTTCGCCGCAGGGCCGCGAGCGCCGTGAAGGGTTTGATGGCCGAGCCGGGCGCGTAAGCCTCGTTGAAAGCCGCGCGCGGATTGACGACCGCCCGCAGCCGCCCCGTCTGCGGGTCCATCACGACGACCGTCCCGTCCGCGTCGCCCAGCGCCTCACGCGCCGCACGCTCCAGCGCGACATCAAGCTCCCCATCGGCGCTGCGGCCTCCGCTCCCAAGCACAAGCTCCTCGCGCAACGCCTCCCTACCAGAGAAGGAAGCAAAGGTGACGACGGCGACGCTGGCACAGATTGTCAGGAGGAGGGCGAGCGTGCGCGAGCGGGGTAAGTGTGTGTCTCGTCTGATTAACATGGCGGCGATTATGGCCCGCCTGCGGCCGTGCGGATACGCGCGCCCTACCTGCGCCGAGACAAGCCTGCCGCAGCGAGGGACTGTGGCGACCCACGTCCGTCTCCTCGGTCTAGTACATACGGCGCGGCAGCAGTAACTGCACCCACGTGCTGTCTGCCGTCACGTACCGCGCCGCCTCACGCGCGCCGCATAATCCGCGTCGAGTTAGAACACGGAGCAAAAAATGAACTCAACTCTTTGCGCCTTTGCGGCTTTGCGAGAGAAAACCAAAACCACTCACGCTGGAGGCGCTGGAGGCGCAAAGGGGTTGAGTCGATGAGTAGATTGAGTTTCTTAATGTTCATCAAACGCATCTTCAAAAGCGACACGCTGCGGGGCGTTGTGAAGTTGTTTCGTGCTCGCCCCAAACTACTACTGTGCGTGGCGGGCCTGTGCCTGCTCTCTGCTTTGGCGCTTGCCCTCTGGGTCAGGGAGCAGGCGCGGCGCAGCCTCGCGGCGGAGAGGGCGCGCAGCGTTGGGCAGGAGTTCGTCCCTTTTGAAAGAAGAGCGCGCGTGCCTCTGCGTAGAGATGAGATCAAGTTCTGGCAGAACACGGAGGCGACGCGCGACCTCGTTCGCTTTCAGGATTCGTATTTCGCGGCGACCGACGGCGGGCTCGTTCAACTCACGCCCGAAGGAAACATCTCTCGCCACTACACCGTGCTGGACGGGCTGACGGAGAGCGACCTGACCGCGCTCGCGGTCTTCGACTCAAAGCTGTTCATAGGGACTCGCTCCGAGGGTCTGCTCTCTTTCGACGGCGAGCAGTTCGAGAGCTACCGCTGGCTGGACCGCAAGGCGCAGGCCGTCACGGCGCTCCTGGCCGACGGCGGCCGCCTCCTCGTCGGCACGTTCGCCGGGGGCTTGATCGAATTCGACGGACAACGCTTCACGGAACTTCGAGCGGGCGCGGAGCGCGTGCGCCTGCGCGCCGTCAATTGCTTGACCAAAGACAAAGCGCGCCTCTACGTCGGGACGTTCGACGACGGCCTCTGGCTCCTGGAGGCCGGGCGCTGGCTACACTTCCAGACAAGTGACGGCCTGGCCTCGAACCGCGTCGTCGGAATCGCGGCCAACGGCGGGCAGCTTTTCGTGGCCTCCGATTTCGGACTCTCGACCGTCCCGTCTGACGGCCTTCAAGAAGCAGGCACGCGCTCGGCGCAGAGCTTTCGCACTCTCGCCACGCTGCCGTCACTCACCAGCATGATCGCTTACGGCGACCTACTGCTCTTAAGCCGTGACGACGGAGAACTGCTGGCGCTCGACCGCGAAGCGACGGGACGACAGTCTGCGGCATTGAAGCACATAAACTGGCCCAGGCCCGTTGACCTTTCGGGCAGCCGTCTGGTGTCGGTTGACGACGGGCTGTGGCTGATGGGCAGCCGCGGCGTCTGGCGTGCGCGCGGAGAAGCGCCCACACGCGCGCGTGCGCAACTCGCGTGGATGCCCTTCGGCCGGGCAGGGGAAAGCCAGCCGTTGACGACCAACGTCATCAACGCGATTGCGCTCGACCGCGGCGGAAACTTCTGGGCCGGAAATTTCCGCCGT
>DATFCB010000333.1:0-5171 GCA_035253525.1 Pyrinomonadaceae bacterium
CTTTGCGCCTTGGCGTGAAAAACCGTCTCACGCCAAGGCGCAAAGACGCAAAGGGGGTGAGTTTCGATTTTAAGATGCTCTTCAGGGTGGTTGCGAAACCGGAGGCGGCATGTGTAACGTATCGGGGAGTAGCTAGGACCGGAAGGAGAGTGGCGCGATGGTCGCATCCCTGGTACCCCAAGGCCCCAGAGGACATTTCCTGCTCGGCGTGATGCCGGAGTTCAACCGCGACTCGCTGGGCTTCATCGAAAGACTTCACCGCGACTACGGCGACGTGGTCAGCGCGCGCTTCTTCTACGTCCCGTCATATTTCCTCTTCCACCCGGACCATATAGAGTACGTTCTCGCGACCAACAGCCGCAATTTCATCAAGCCGCTCTCGTTCCGCACGCCCTTCTTTAACCGGCTGGTCGGTCGCGGCTTGCTGACGAGCGAGGGCGATTTCTGGCGGCGGCAGCGTAGATTGGCACAGCCTGCCTTTCATCGCGAGCGCATAGCGTCTTACGCGCGCCGCATGGTCGAGGACGGCGAGGCGCTCACAAAGACCTGGCGCGACGGCGAGATTCGAGACATACACCGCGACATGATGCGCCTGACGATGGAGATCGTCACGCACACGCTCTTCAACGTGGACGTGACGGACGACGCGGACAAAGTCGCCCGCGCGCTCTCGGTCCTCGTTGAGCCTTTCGGCTCCCAGGCCACGCTCAAGTGGATTCTGGATAACCGCTTTCCGACGCCGGCCAACCGCCGCTTTCACAAGGTGGCCGCGCAGTTGGACGAGGTCGTCTACCGCATCATCGGCCAGCGGCGCGCAGGCGGGAATCAAGACCAGGGTGACCTGCTTTCGATGCTGCTCCAGGCGCACGACGACGACGGCAGCCAGATGACGGACCAGCAGTTGCGCGACGAAGTCATCACGCTCTTCCTGGCGGGCCAGGAGACGACGGCGCTGACGCTCTCCTGGGCCTGGTATCTGCTGGCGCGTCATCCCGCAGCCGAGACACAACTCTGGCGCGAGCTGGACGAAGTGCTCGAAGGCGGCCGCGCGCCGGAGGCCGCGGACTATCCACGCTTGAAATTCACGGAGATGGTCGTCAAAGAATCCATGCGGCTCTACCCGCCCGCATACATCGTCGGGCGCGAGGCCGTCGAAGACTGTGAGATGGGCGGCTACCGCGTCCCGGCGCACACACAGCTCTTCATGCCCACATGGGTTGTCCACCGCGACGCGCGTTTCTTCACCGCGCCGGATGAATTCAGGCCCGAGCGCTGGACGCCCGAGTTCATCAGCACCCTTCCCAAATACGCCTACTTCCCTTTCGGCGGCGGCCCGCGCGTCTGCATCGGCAATTCTTTCGCGATGATGGAAATCGTGCTCCTGATGGCGACCATCGCGCGCAACTACCAACTCGAAATGGTCAGCAGCCGCCCTATCCAACTCGTCCCAGCGATGTCCCTGCGCCCGCGCGACGGCATCAGAATGATTGTCAAAAGACGTGAATCGAAGACTCGTGAATCGTAAATCGTGAATCGTAAATCGAAGAACGGTTTTTGCTATTCACGATTTACGATTTACGACTTTTCGATTTACGATTTACGATTCACGAGTTACGATGTCGAACATGGCTCGCAAAAAGAAGGGGAAAGATGCGGAGGCCGAGGGCGCTGAGGCTCTGGAGGCGAAGACGCCGGAGCGCAAGGGACCGCCGAAGAGTGTGTGGCGCGAGTATTTCGAGTCGGCCATCTACACGGCGATCATGTTCGTCTTCTTCATCACGTTCATCGGGCGCACCGTCGGCGTCCCGACCGGCTCAATGCAGAACACGATCTACATCGGCGATCACTTCCTGATTAACAAGTTCATCTTCGCCCCCGGCTCGGCCCCGTTCTTTCTGCCCAAGCGCGAAATCCGCCGCGGCGACATCATCGTCTTCAAGTACCCCGGCGACCGCGACAACCCTGGCCGCGACGAGATGAGCATCCCGCCCGTCACGCCTTACTCCGACTACTTCATCAAGCGCGTCATCGGTCTGCCGGGCGAGACGATAGAGGTGCGCGGCGCACTCGTCCTCATCAACGGCCAGCCGCTCCCAGAGCACCGCGTCAAGGCCGAGCCGGGAGTCAACAGCAAAGCGCCGCTCGTCATCGGCGAAGACCCGCCGCGCCAACCCAACGAGCCTTACACGGTTTATTACACCGAGAAGACGCTCGCCGCCACCGACGCGAGCCAGCTTGAGAAGCCGCCCGAGATTTTTCACTACGCTGTAGGGGGGAAGCCCTACACGATTCCTGACGGCCACTATTTCGTGATGGGGGACAATCGCGAGGACAGCGCGGACAGCCGCGCATGGGGACCGGTCGCGAGCGAACTGGTCATCGGCCGCGCCCTCTTCGTCTTCTGGTCAAGGGACGAGAGCCGGCCGTCGAACAATTTCCTCTTAGACTTTTTCCAGAACACGCGCTGGGGTCGGACTTTCACACAGATTAAGTGAGGCGGGTTTAAGATAGTTCCTCTATCTCCGTCTCCAACGCCCGAAGAGTTTGTTGCAGCATCTGGCGGTGTGCCGGGCGGGTCGCCCTTTCGAGTTGCGTGAGGGTGCGCGCGCGTGAGAGTCTTAATGATTCAAGCCGCTCGCGGCGTGCGCGCTCCTCCGGCGACAATTCGTCGAGCGGCTGCTTGAGCCGCGCACGCTCGTCCGCCGCCTCCTGCTGGTCCGCGACAGCCTTACTCTCCCACCCTCTCGCCATAACTCTCCCCTTATTGTGCCACTCCACTAATTAAGACTCAAACCCCTTTGCGTCTTTGCGCCTCCAGCGTGAAACTTCTGGTTTTCTCACGCAAAGGCGCAAAGACGCAAAGAAAAGATGACGCAATAGAAACGGGCGACTGTTATGCTCAGGGGATGAACTTCGTCAAGGAGAGTGTCATCGAGGCGACGCCCGAGCGCGTCTTCGCGTTTCATGAGTTGCCGGACGCGCTCGCGCGCCTGACGCCGCCGTGGGAAAGCGCGCGTATAGTTCAGGCGGCCCCAAGCCTGCGAGCGGGCGCGAGAACAATCATCGAGACGCGCATCCTGGGCATCTTCTCTGTTCGTTGGGAGGCGCTGCACACGGCATACGACCCGCCGCGCATGTTCGAGGACGTTCAGACGAGCGGCCCGTTCCGTAGCTGGCGTCACCGCCACCTCGTCTTGCCGCACGAGCGCGGTGCGACTTTGCGCGACGAGATCGAGTATGAGCCGCCGCTCCGCCCCATCGGCCGTTTGCTGGCCCCGCTCCTCATCGTCCCGCGCCTCAAACGTCTCTTCGACTACCGCCACCGCGTGACAAAGGAATGGGCGGAGAGAAAGGGATGAGGGATGAGGGATGAAGAAAAGAAAGAATTCTTACTTCATCCCTCATCCCTCATCCCTTCACTTGACCATCGTGCCTGTTCTGTTCCAGCGTGTGTTGCGGAGGAAGTCGAGGAAGAAGTTGCCGCTCGTCGGGGCGCTCTCGTCGTAAGACCAGTAGACGAACATGGCGCGGCCCACGACCAGTTCGCGCGGGACGAAGCCCCAGGCGCGGCTGTCCTGGCTGTTGTTGCGGTTGTCGCCCATCACGAAGTAGTGGCCCGCAGGGACGACATCGTCGAAGCCGCTCTCAAGGATTCGGTCCGTGCTGTAAAAGACTGAGTAAGTCTCGCCCTCTTTGCGCGGCGGGTTTTCCAGCACCTCTAATTGCTTGTTGTTCTCCAAAGACTCTGGCGTGCGCGGGTCATCCACATGGTCCAGGGCCGAGATGCGGTGCTCGGGCAGTTCCTGGCCGTTGATGAGGACGCGGTCGCCGCGCACCTGCACGCGGTCGCCCGGCAGACCTATGACGCGCTTGACGTAGTTGGTCTTATATGGAAGGTTGTCGGGCCGCCGGTCGCCCTCCGGGTTTTTCGGGTCGCCCGGATACTTGAAGACGATGATGTCACCGCGGCGGACCTCCCGCTGCGGGAGCAGTGGGAAGGCGTCGCCCGGCCCGAAGACGAACTTGTTGACGAGCAGGTGGTCGCCGATGGTGATCGTGTTCTGCATCGAGCCGGTCGGCACCTTGACGGCCTGGACGATGAAGGTCATCCCGAAGAGCGCCATGATGACCGTCACGACGGCCGACTCGAAATACTCACGGAAGACGGTCTTCGGCGGACCCTGCATTTTTCTCTCGACCGCCTTCCGCTCGAAGCCGTTGCCGCTCGTTTGAGAAGGCTGCGCGGCCACGCGCGGCTGCGCCTTCGGCTCGGCGACCGGCGCAGCGACCCCCGTGTTCGTCAAATCATCACTCATAAAAACATCCTAAAGAAGCGCTCCGAGGTCGGTCAAGGGGAAAAGCAGTGGTCAGTGGTCAGTAGTCAGTTAAGAGAAAGACAAAAAGAACTGTGCCATTCGCGCCGGCTGCTTTTCTTTAACTGACCACCGACCACTGACCACTGACCACTGACTACTGACCACCGCTTCCGGCTTCCGCCTTCTGTTCTTCTCCGTCCAGGCTGTCGAGCGCGAGCCGGGCGGCGCTGGTTTCGGCGGCTTTGATGGTGCGGCCTTCGGCGCGGACGGAGCCGCCGTCCCAACTCAGCTCGACGTGGAACGTGCGCCGGTGCGGCGGCCCCGTGGCCTCTACGACGGCGTACTGCGGCGCGGCCAGGTGGTTCGCCTGAAGCCGCTCCTGCAAGAGAGTCTTGAAGTCCGCGGCGGCCGCCGCCACCGGGTCCACCTGCTCCAACTCGTCGCCGAGCGCGTGGCGCACGAAGGCATTTGCGGCTTCGAGTCCGCCGTCTAGAAAGATCGCCGCCAGCACGGCCTCGAAAGCGTCGGCCAGGAGAGCGCGCTTGCGCCGCCCGCCGCTCTTGTCTTCGCCGCGCCCGACGCGTACGAACCGCCCTATGGTCAGGCGCTCGGAGGCGCGCGCGAGCGTGGGCGCGCTGACCAACTGGTGCTTCATGCGCGACAGCTCGCCTTCGGTCACTTCCGGGTAAGAACTGAAAAGAAAGTCCGCGACGACCAGGCCCAGCACCGAGTCGCCGACGAACTCAAGCGCCTCGTTGTGCAGCCGTCGCGCCTCCTCTTCCTTGCCGGGCGCGACCTGCTCGTGCGCCCACGAGCGGTGCGTGAGCGCGCGCTCAAGCCAGGAGCGGTCATTGA
>DATFCB010000334.1:0-2141 GCA_035253525.1 Pyrinomonadaceae bacterium
CTTTGCGCCTCCAGCGTGAGAAAAGCAGTTTCACGCTGGAGGCGCAAAGTCGCTAAGGGTTGAGTCAATCTGTAGCTTGAGTTTGAAGGAGGCATAAACATGACGAAGCGTGTGATCTGTTTAGCGGTGGCCTTTTTGTGCGTCCCGATGCTGGCGCTTCACGCACGGGCGCAAACTGTCGCCTTCGATTCAGGGCGATGGGAAATCCAGGCCAAAGAGAGCCGGGTGGTGTCTCACCTCGGGCGCAGCAGCCTCTATTTGAAGGGCGGCGTGGCCGCCGTCAAGGACTCGAAGTTTACGAACGGGGTCATCGAATTCGACATCGCGTTCACGGGCGAGCGCGGGTTCATGGGCGTCGTTTGGAGGATGCAGGATTTTGAGAACTACGAGGAGTTTTATTTGCGCCCACACCAGTCCGGCAACCCGGACGCGAATCAATATCAGCCGGTCTTCAACGGCCAGGCGGCCTGGCAGTTGTATTACGGCGAGAGCTACTCCGCGCCCACCAGGTACGACTACAATCAGTGGACGCACGTCAAGATAGTCGTCTCGGGCAATCGGGCGGAAATCTATCTCAAGGACATGGAGACGCCCGCGCTCTTCGTGGGTGAACTCAAGCGCGAGACAAAAGAGGGACGCGTCGGCCTGAGCGCGAGCAACTTTGCCCCGGCCTATTTTTCCAACTTCACCGTGTCGCCGGTGGACGCTGCGCCGCCGCTGAAAGGTGCGGCCAAAGAAGCGGCCTCGGCCCCGACCCCTGCGGGCACGGTCAGGTCGTGGATGGTTTCCGACGCCTTCGACAGAAAATCTCTGGAAGGTAAATATCAGCTTGCGCCGGCCGACCGTGAGAAATTGAATTGGCACAAACTAGGCGTCGAGCAGAACGGGACGGCTAATCTTGCCCGGTTGCAGGGCGTGGCCGAAGGACGCGACACGGTCTTCGTGAAACTCGTCATACAGTCGGACCGCGAACAGGTCAAGAAAATACGGTTCGGCTTCAGCGACGAGGTGAAGGTCTATTTCAATGACCGCCTGCTCTACGGCGGCCGCGACATCTACCAGTCCAGAGATTACAGGTTCCTCGGGACCATCGGACTCTTCGACGAGCTTTACCTTCCGCTCAGACGGGGCGAGAACGAACTCTGGCTGGCCGTCACGGAAAACTTCGGCGGCTGGGGCGTGACGGCCCAGTTTGAAAACATGGAGGGAATCAAAGTCAACGAGTAGAACTGAGCCACTACCTTCTATCCATGTCGCCGTTTGAGCTTGAGGCGCGGGATGAGGCATTCTACACGCGTGATGAAAGCCCATCTGACAATCGGCTCGCGCGGCTCAAAGCTCGCACTCTGGCAGGCGGGGTGGATGAAGGCGCAACTGAACCGCCATTACCCGCAAACAACAGTCTCTGTCGAGGTCATTAAAACTTCGGGCGACGTGCTGAAGGACGCCCCGCTCGCAGTCATCGGCGGCAAGGGAGTTTTCACCAAAGAGCTTGAAGAGGCGTTGCTCGACGGCCGGATTGATCTGGCCGTCCACTCTTTGAAAGACCTGCCGACCGTCTTGCCGGAAGGACTCTGCATCGCCGCCGTCACAGAGCGCGAAGACGCGCGCGACGCTCTCATCCTGCGCGCCGGGGTGATTGTCGAGCGGCCTTCAATCATGAGCCTGCCCGAGGGCGCGATTGTCGGGACTTCGAGCCCGCGCCGCGTCTCTCAGTTAAAACATCTTCGCCCGGACCTACGCGTTAAGGAGTTGCGCGGGAACGTGGACACGCGGCTGCGCAAGCTGGACGCGGGCGATTACGACGCGGTCGTGCTGGCCTCTGCGGGCCTGCGGCGGCTGGGGCTGGCAGAGCGCATCAGCGCGCCCCTTGAGACAGAGGAGATGTTGCCGGCGGTCGGGCAGGGCGCGCTCGGGATAGAGACGCGCGCGGCTGATGAAGAAACAAAAGTGATGGTCGCGGCTGCGGACGACGAGAAGACGCGCGCGGCTTGCACGGCCGAGCGCGCCCTGCTCAGGGAGTTGGGCGGCGGTTGCCAGTTGCCCATCGCGGCGCACGCCGTCGTCGTCGGGGAAGAGCGCTTGCGACTGGGCGGACTCGTCGCACTCCCTTCCGGCGAGACCGTCATACGCGATTCCGT
>DATFCB010000335.1:0-2562 GCA_035253525.1 Pyrinomonadaceae bacterium
GAATCTGGCGGCATTCGAGGCGGCGGGAATCGAAACGATGAGTCCCGTGCGCGCGGCCGCCACGATTCTTGAAAACCTTGTCCTGCGTCCGAGCTTCTTTCGCCTGCTGGCGGCAGGCGACGGCGCAGAGCATGTGGAAGAAGTGAAAGTCACTTCCCCGGAAAGCGAGAAACAAACGCTCGCGGCGCTCGCCCTCAAAGGTTGCGTCGTGGTGGCGCTCAGGCGCGGCGGACGCCTGGCAACCCCGAACGGCGGGACGAAACTGCGCGCGGGCGACGTGCTGACGCTGCTCGGCAGCGAGGCCGCGATTGAAAACGCACGCGCCAAGCTCCACATCAACGAGTGAAGTAAGCGGAGGAGAGCGGATGATTAAGGGCGAACAGGAACGCACCTTTCTGGATAACGTCTCGTTTTATTTCGAGCAGGCCGCACCCTTCACAAACCAGCCGCGCGGGCTGCTCGACCAGATCAAAGAGTGCAACAGCGTCTATCGCTTCAATTTCCCCTTACGCACGGAGCGCGGCTACGAGGTCATCACGGGCTGGCGCGCGGAGCACAGTCACCACAAGCTGCCCGTCAAGGGCGGCATACGCTACTCGGAGGAGGCGAACGAGGACGAAGTCATCGCGCTCGCGGCGCTGATGACCTACAAGTGCGCCGTGATGGACGTGCCCTTCGGCGGCGCGAAAGGCGCGATCAAAATCAACCCGAAAAACTACACCCCGGCGCAGGTCGAGCAGATCACGCGCCGCTACACGGCCGAACTCGTCAAGAAGAATTTCATAGGGCCGGGATTGGACGTGCCCGCGCCCGACTACGGGACGGGGCAGCGCGAGATGGCCTGGATCGCGGACACCTATGCGGCTTTTCACCCCGGACAGATTGATGCGCTCGCGTGCGTGACCGGAAAATCAGTCTCGCAGGGAGGCGTGCGCGGGAGACTCGAAGCCACGGGGCGCGGAGTGTTCTTCGGCTTGCGCGAGGCGTGCAGCAATGAAGATGATATGAAGCGGCTCAATCTGGCGAAAGGATTGGAGGGGAAAAGAATCGTCGTCCAGGGCTTAGGCAACGTCGGCTATCACGCAGCGCAGTTCTGTCAGACAGGCGGCTGTACAATCATCGGTCTGGCCGAATACGAGGGAGCAATCTACGCTCCTCAGGGCTTGGCTCTTGAAGACGTAATGCGTCACCGCAAAGAGACAGGCTCAATCCTAGGCTTCCCGGGCGCTGCCAACCTGGCGCGCCGTGAAGACGCGCTTGAGCTGGAATGCGACATACTGATTCCGGCGGCGCTTGAGAATCAGATTACGGAGGAGAACGCGCCGCGCGTCCGCGCCAAGATCGTGGCCGAGGCCGCGAACGGCCCCGTAACGGCAGCCGCCGAAGAGGTACTCACCCAAAAAGGCGTAATGGTCATCCCTGACATCTACCTCAACGCCGGAGGTGTGACCGTCTCCTACTTTGAATGGCTCAAGAACCTCTCGCACGTGCGCTTCGGGCGCATGGGCAAGCGGTTCGAGCAGACGGCATCGGAAGACATGCTGCGAGTGGTCGAAGAGGCGACCGGCAGACGACTCTCAAGTGAGGAAAGAAAGAGGGTCGCGCGCGGCGCTGACGAGATTGACCTGGTCAACTCCGGCCTGGAAGAGACGATGGTCACGGCCTACCACCAGATTCGTGAAATCTTGAAAAGCAACCCGAAAATCCCCACGCTCCGCGCCGCCGCCTTCGTCAGCGCGCTCAACAAAATCGCCACCTCCTACGCCGAGCTGGGTATCTTCCCTTGACGCGAAAAAATGGAAGCCGCCTGAACGCCTCAAACCCTGTCGCGTGAGGGGAATCACCTACGTGAATTAGGTGGTCTCACTCTCGTCCGCGGAAAGTTGATTTGCTAGCCTGATAGCGCATGACGAGGAAATAAGTTTCCTCCGTCTCTCTTGTCACGGGTCGCCCAGACCAACTTGTCACGGGTCGCCCGGGCGGTGACGCGTGCGGCTCTTCGGGCCTTTGTGTGTCTGAAGGTGAGTCGGAAGTGTCGCGCCAGGGCGCAGAGCAAGTGGCCCGTGGCGGAAGCCCGTGGGAAGGGTGCGAGGTGCGTCTACCTGGCGAGGACAGGACGCACCACAGCGCGCCCGCGAGGTCGAATCCGGCCTCGCGGGTTGCGAACCTTCTCACGGGCTAAGAATCTGCCCCTGGCACAAATTCAAAAGAAGAGAGAACCTATAGCGCCTTGCGGACGGGTGTGATCAGTCTCTTCTGCGCGCTAGACGGTGTGCGAATGAGGAAGGCCGGGCTGCTTCAGGGTTTTACATCTCCCTTTTTCATCATCATCCGCAGGAGGTCGAAGCGGGCCACTATACCTACGGGGACGCCGTCGCGGACGACGGGTATCCGATTGAGGTCACGATGAACCATCAGTTCGACGACCCTGTCCACCGTTTCGTCTTCGGTGACGGCGACGACGTTCCGGCTCATGACCTCTTTGATCGGCGTCCTGCGGGCTTCGTCGTAACTCTTTTCGATCCCCTCGTGGTCGAGCCACTTGCCGAATAACTGCAACGC